>JBOHXA010000078.1:0-6683 GCA_050737335.1 Limisphaerales bacterium
TTTCAACACCGTTGGCCATTACGCCCTGGAAAAATACGGCAAAAAATCCCCACGCTTTGCGCTGGAACCAAAACCCAACGAACCGCGCGCGAACATGTATTTGAGCAACGTTGGGGAAGTCCTCTACCTGATCAGCCGTCTGGATCCAGCGGTCCAACCCCTTTTTGGCGTCAATCCCGAAACGGCCCATAGCCGCATGGCCGGCTTGGATTATTTGTGGGATGTCGAAATGTGCCTCGAAGCGGGCAAATTATTCCACATTCACCTCAACTCGCAGGACACAACGCGTTATGACCAGGACCTTCCGTTTGGTTACATCGAACCTGTCAAGGATCTGGCTTTATGCGTCGTCCTCCAGGACGCAAAATGGCCGGGCATTCTGGCATTTGACGTCAAAGCGCCCAGGACTGATCGGCAGGAAGACATCGCCGATATCCTTCATACCAGCGCGGCAAACTTGCAGCGCCTGTGGGCCAGGGCCCTGCAAGTGGACCGAAAACGAATCGCGGAATATCGGGCCACGCAGCGCTATACCGCCCTGGCCGGATATTTGGCCAAATGCCTTTATTGAAAAATGATCTGTTTGGGAATCGATTGCGGCACGCAAAGCACGAAAACCGTCGCCCTCGACGGCGACACCGGAAATATCATCGCTTCTGCCGCGCAAAATTATGATGTGCTTCCCGGCCTGCCCCCGGGACACATGGAACAAAACCCGGCGACCTGGATTGAGGCCGTGGATGCCACGGTCCAGAACGTCCTGCAACGGCTGGGAAGCCGAAAAAATGAAGTGGCAGGCATCGGTGTTTCCGGGCAGCAACACGGATTCGTTCCGCTTGATGCCCAGGCGCGGGTGATTCGGCCCGCAAAACTCTGGTGTGATACTTCCACCGCTGAAGAATGCAATTTGTTGCGCGAACACTTCGGCGGGGCAAAATTTTTTATCGAACGCGTCGGCCTGGACATGCTGCCCGGTTTTACCGCGCCAAAAATCCTCTGGCTCAAGCGCCATGAACCGGACCATTTCCGCGATTTGGCCACCGTCCTGTTGCCTCATGATTATCTCAATTATTATCTCACCGGCCGCTTCGGCATGGAATATGGCGATGCGTCCGGGACCGCATTGCTGAACGTCCGAACCCGGCGGTGGGAATACGAAATTTTGAAATTCATTGATTCCGCGCTGTCGGAAAAAATGCCGGACGTCGGTTCCTCCCGCAAACCCGCAGGCACGCTGAAACGGGAACTGGCGGAGCGCTGGGGAGTATCACCTGGCATCGTCGTCAGCGCCGGCGGCGGCGACAACATGATGGGCGCCATTGGCACGGCCAATGTCGTTCCCGGCCGAGTCACGGCCAGCATCGGCACATCCGGCACCATTTATGCCTACAGCGAAAAGCCGGCGGTGGACCCGCTGGGCGAAATTGCCGGTTTCTGCGACAGCACAGATGCCTGGCTGCCGCTGCTGTGTACCATGAATGTAACGGTGGCGACGGAAGCCGTAAGAAGTCTCTTTGGCTGGTCAGTCTCACAACTGGACGACGCGATTGAGAAGGCCCCGCCCGGCGGGGACGGGCTTCTATTTCTACCCTATCTTCAAGGCGAACGCACCCCGAATCTGCCGTGCGGCAGCGGCGTTTTTCACGGTCTGAACATCCGCAATATGAAGCCGGCCCTCATGGCGCGCGCGATCATGGAAGGTGTGACTCTGGGAATGGCTTACGGCCTCGAACGCATGAAGGAATTGGGCGTCGCGCCAACGGAAATTCGCCTCACGGGCGGCGGCAGCAAAAGCGCGGTCTGGCGCCAAATTTGCGCGAACATCTTCAACTGTCCCGTCGTGACTCTGGCCCAATCGGAAGGCGCGGCCCTGGGCGCGGCCATCCAGGCGCTGGCCGCGATTCAAACGAACAAGCCTGTCGCCGACTGGGCCGCCGACCTTGTGAAAACAAATCCATCGGAACGTGTCGAGCCGGACAAGCGTATTATTTCGGATTACGCCGCCGCCCGGCAAAAACATGTTTCGTTGACCCGAACTCTCGCCCAAAGCCAATTCCTTTGAACCATAAATTATGCGCACCATTCCTCCTGTTATACTGTTCGGCCTTTACGCGATTATAGGCATCGGACCCGCCCGGGGCGACGACGAAACCTGCGCGAGTTGCGACCGGGTCGTCCAGGCCAATGGCCAATTCCAGCATTACAAAAGCCCGCCGGGATTGCGGATTCAGGGCGCCACGCCAGAGGACGCCGCCGCCTATCATCAAGAGATCAATGGATCGAATTTCACCATTACCGTTTCCCGGGTGCCGGCCGGAAAATTCACGGTTATTATTGGCGAAACCGAAACCTTCTTCAAGCGAGCGGGCCAACGCGCATTTGACGTGAGCTGCGACGGCACAATCCTGGCCAAAAATTTTGACATCGTTGCCGCCGCCGGAGGTCCGGACAAAGTCTGTGCCATCTCCGGGCAGGTAAATCGCGAGGCAAATTCCGCCCGCGGTCCCATGACACTCACATTTACGGCCGTAAAAAACCGGGCCAAATTTAATACGCTGCTGGTCATGGATGCCTCGGGCAACGCAATCGTTTCTTTGAATGCTTCCGACCTCGCGGACCCTCTTACCGCCGCCGCGAATGATGCGCCAGTTGTCAATGGCCCGGAAATCTGGAGGGACCCGTCGCAGCCGCTCGATAGCCGCATCCACGACCTCATCAGCCGCATGTCGCTGGCCGAAAAAGTCGGGCAAATCCGGAATACGACCCCGGCGATCAAGCGCCTTGGCATTCCGGCCTATGATTTTTGGAGCGAAGCGCTTCACGGAGTCGGGTTTGCGGGCAGGGCCACGGTGTTTCCCCAGGCCATTGGCGCGGCTGCCACCTGGGATACGCCGTTGATGCACCGTGAGGCAGACGTCATTTCCACCGAAGCGCGCGCGAAGTTCAATGATTACACAAGCCAGCATAACGGCGATGGCAAACGGTTTTATTGTCTCACGTTTTGGTCGCCAAACGTGAACATCTTCCGCGACCCGCGCTGGGGTCGTGGCCAGGAAACGTATGGCGAAGACCCCTTCCTCACCGGCTCATTCGCCGTCGCGTTCATTCAGGGAATGCAGGGGGATGATCCCAAATACATTAAAGCCATGGCCTGCGCCAAACATTTTGACGTTCACAGCGGTCCTGAACCCGACCGCCACAAATTCGATGCCAGGCCGCCCGAGCGCGATCTCTACGAAACATATTTGCCGCAATTCGAAATGGCCGTGCGCCAGGGGCACGTCGGCGGTATCATGGGCGCATACAGCGCCCTCGATGGCGTGCCCTGCTGCGCCAACCACTTTTTATTGACTGACCTCCTCCGGGATCAATGGGGCTTTGGCGGTTACATCGTTTCCGATTGCGACGCCGTCCACGACATTTATTCCGGCCACCATTACGCGGATTCCTTGCCTGCCGCCGCGGCAGACGCTGTGAAAGCAGGCTGCGATATCTGTTGCGGCGGGTCCTACAACGCCCTTCTCAAGGCGGTGCAGCAACATCTGATCACCGGGCCTGAAATAGATAACGCCCTTTATTACGCCCTGAAAACCCGTTTCCGTCTCGGCCTCTTTGATCCGCCCCGGGATGTTCCCTGGTCAAACCTGACCATTGCTCAAAACGACACACCCGCACATGAAGCTCTTGCGCTCAAAGTGGCCGAGGAGTCCATGGTGCTGCTCAAAAACAACGGCGTCCTTCCACTGGATCGCGATAAGATCAGGCGCATCGCCGTGATTGGCGAAAACGCGGACTCCGTTCCCGTCCTTCTGGGCAATTACAACGGCACCCCCGCTCGTCCGGTAACCATTTTGGATGGGATCAAGGCTGTGGCCGGGGACCGCATACAGGTCACATACTCGCCGGGTTGCCCGCTGGCGTTGGCCAAAGATAATTCAAACGCGCCAACGCCGGAAATGACGGCGCGGGCAATCGCAGACGCCAAAGCGGCCGACGTGGTCATTTACGTGGGAGGCATTAATTCCCAACTGGAGGGTGAGGAATCAAAGAAGGCCAACGGCTATATCGGTTTTTATGGCGGCGACCGCACACGCATTGAGTTGCCGTCCGTGCAAACGGATTTGCTCAAGGCCCTCCGGCGCACCGGAAAAGCGATCGTTTTTGTCAATTGCAGCGGCAGTGCCATTGCCATGCCTTGGGAAAAAAGGCGCCTGGACGCAATTCTTCAGGCCTGGTATCCCGGGGAACAGGGCGGACGCGCCGTCGGCGAGGTGTTGTTTGGCGATGTCAATCCCGCGGGCCGATTGCCCGTGACGTTTTATAAATCCACAGCCGATCTGCCGGACTTCGAGGACTACTCCATGGCAGACCGGACCTACCGTTATTTCAAAGGCAAACCGTTGTTTGCTTTTGGCCACGGACTGAGCTACACGAAATTTTCATATAAAAAAGCCTCGCTGGACCAATCCCTGTTGACCGCCGATGATACGCTCAAAGTTTCATTTGATTTGCGCAATTCCGGCAAAAGCGACGGGGATGAAGTGGCGCAAATTTATTTCCGGCATGTAAAATCCGCCGTTCCCCAGCCCAGGCTGGCGCTGTGCGCTTTCACCCGTATTCACGTCGCTCGCGGTGATACCGTTCATTTGACGATGGACATTCCCGCCGCGCGGTTTCGGTATTGGGACACCGCGACAAAGCAATATGTTGTCGAGCCGGGCAAATACCAGCTTCTCATCGGCGGGGCTTCTGATGACATACGACTGAAAGTGCCGTTTCGAATCGTGGGCACGCCGACGGCCGCCGAAACGGCGGGCGAAGGCCGTTTGGCCGCGCGCTGAGGGCGGGAGGGACGAGTGGCTCCTTGCCAAAATACTTGCGGCTTGTTTTGCGCGAGGGGCCGGAGCATCGTGGGGACGAGTGGTCCCTGATACGACGGCAGGACGAGCGAAAAGCCAGACACGCGAATGACAGAAATCCCGAAATTGTCCCTCACCGACAGCCCTGCGGCAACGCCACAAGGGTTGCGGGGATTCTTTGGCAAATTCAGCGTGCTGCGCGATGCGTCGCGGGAACTATGGCTGACGTTCATCATCAAGGTTCTGAACATCGCGGCGTACGCGGTCACAAACTCGACCATTGTGTTGTGGCTCTCTTCGGACCTGGGCTACGACGACAAGCAGGCGCTGGCGCTGGTCGCGGCGTGGTCGCTGGTGATGACGATCACAACCATCCTGGTCGGGTCGTTCACGGACGCGGTGGGTTTGCGGCGGACGTTTTTCATCGGCACCTGGCTGCTGATTGTGGCGCGGGCGGTGATGGTGCTGGCGAATTTAAAATGGATGGCGCTGGCATGCGGGTTGTTCCCCGTGGCGGTCGGCGAAGCGCTGGGCACACCGGTTCTGGTGGCGGCGATCCGCCGTTATTCCACAACCCGGCAACGGTCCATTTCCTTTTCCCTGTTTTACGTGATGATGAACCTGGGTTTCATCGTGGCGGGGTATATCTTCGATTGGGTGAGGCAGGGCCTGGGCGAACATGGGCATTGGGTTTTGCCGGTGGCGGGACTCAAAATCAGCACCTACCAAACGTTGTTCCTGGTAAGCCTGGGGTTCGAGGTCCTCATGTTGCCGTTGCTGTATTATCTGCGCGAGGGAGCGGAGGCGACAGACCAGGGATTGAAGATTACCCCGCGCCAGAAAAGGTATTCGCAATCCAATCCGCTGGCGGCCATGGCGCTGACGGTGCGGAACAGCGCGCGGGACACAGGCCGCCTCTTTGGGGGGCTGGTGCGGCAAAAAGGATTCTACCGGCTGCTGTCTTTCCTGATGATGATTGCATTCCTCAAGCTCATTTTCATGCAGATGTATTATGTGTATCCGAAGTTTGGCATCCGGGTCCTGGGCAATGGCGCGCCGCTCGGCAAGATGTGGTCGGTCATCAACAGCACCCTGATTATTCTCCTGGTGCCCTGCGTCGGGGCGCTGACACAGAGGTTTTCCGCGTACAGGATGGTGATTGTGGGCGGGACGATTTCCGCCGCGTCGGTGTTTATCATGGCGCTGCCCACGCAATGGTTCCAGGCGATGGCGAACGGATTCCTCGGCAATTTGGTTGGACACTGGTATTTAGGATTGCACGGCGCGGTGAATCCGTATTACGTGATGATTGCGCTGTTTGTGGCGCTGCTGTCGGTGGGCGAGGCGTTTTACTCGCCAAGAGTTTATGAATACGCGGCGGCCATTGCGCCCAAAGGGCAGGAGGCTTCTTATGGAGCGCTGTCCTACATTCCGTTCCTGCTGGCGAAATTGTTGATCGGGACCTTCGGGGGCACGCTCCTGGCCCGGTATTGCCCCGAACACGGCCCGCGACATCCGGCGACGCTCTGGCTGGCGGTGGCGCTGACGGCCTCAATTGCGCCAATCGGGCTGACCATTTTGCGACGCTATATCCGTGTACACGAAGCGGGGCGGACGGAGTAGGCGGAATCTCCAATTATTTTGTGTAATGACGATCCCGCGCGCTGTCCTTCAATATTTGAAGCTTGTTTTGGCCCCCGGCCCCGCGCATTGTTATTTCTTGCCAGGCATTGTCCATTTTGCCCGGCGCCGGCATGTCTATAGTCACTTCTTCGGGCGGAAACTTTGGCAATGACCTGTCTCCGGGCGTGCGCGTGTGTGGCG
>JBOHXA010000079.1:0-5934 GCA_050737335.1 Limisphaerales bacterium
CCCTACTCAGGTGCGACCACGGTCCCAAACACTCCATATTTTGGTAATATTTACGGTTGGGCAAATAGTTCGCCTTCCGGGCCGTTCACATACGCAAGTCCATATCCGTTGCCGTTTTACAGCGGGACGCTTACCCCAATCCCGCCATCTGTCACGCTCGCGATCTCGGTCATGTCGTGCTGGTACCTGTCCGGGTCCAACCAGCCGTACGACTATTTCGGTCCGCCGAAGCCTCCGAATGAGGTGCTCTATGCATGCTCGTTGCCAATCGCTTTAAATCCGGTTGCATCGCCCGCAATCGGTTCGGCCGCATCTCTGAAGCAGACCCTTACGGTGTTCCCCCAGTTTTATTTTTTTGCGCCTTCTTCGGTCGGATCTATGCCCAGTCCAATCACCTGCGGAGATAATGGGATGTTGGGGTTCTCGCCATATGTCCAAGGTCCTCCTACATATTAAAATTTGAGTCCGGGCCGAATCGCGGAAACTGCAATTTATTTCCGCGACTGCAATTTTTTTGCGAAGAATACATTTTCAATGTGTCAACGGTTTCTAAACGCTTTCTTAACAGTGAAGTAGCGTTGCCCGTTAAGAGAACATGAAAACCGTGAAAGAAGGGAAGCAATTCCCGTTAACCGTGAGTGAGGGCGGAGTGTCCGCCAAGATCAGAAAGACCATTCAAATCAAGAACGGCAGGGAGTATGTCGTTTATATCGTGGATTACATGCTGCTTGGGAAACGCAAGCAAGTTGGCAGAACCCGGTTGGAAGAAGCCAGGCAACACGCCCTTGAAGCCTGCCGTTCGATTGCCCTGGGGCGGCAGGATACGCTGGCGCTGACCAATCCGGACCGGCTGGTATATGTGCGAGCAACTGAGGCCCTGTCACCGGCTGGCTTTCAATTGGACGTGGCGGCGAGTGAGTATGCGGCGGCAATGCAAATTCTGGCCGGCAGAACGTCAATTGCGGAAGTTTGCCGGGCATGGGTTAACCAGAACCGGACGGAGCGTCCGCGTATTTCGGTTCCCGCCGCCGTGGAAGCATTCGAGCAGGAAGCCCAAACGGACAACAAATCAGAGGAACGGCGCAAGCAGTTTCGGATTGTGCTGGAGCGGTTTGGCAAAGGTTTCAGTGATGAAGTTGAGGCGGTGACGCCGGGACTGATTTCGGGGTACCTTGCGAAACTGCCGCTGTCGGAGCGGTCCAAGAAGAATCACCGTGACGTGATTGGCACATTCAATCGGTGGCTGATGCTCAAGGGCTATCTGTGCAAAGGGGCGGACTGGCTGGAGAACGTGCAAAAGTATTCGGGACGGAAACACTCTGCGATAGAGATATTTACGCCCGAGGAACTGACCAGGCTGTTGCAGGCTGCCGGGGACATGACGCCCTTCGTGGCGATAGGAGCATTTGCGGGACTGCGACACGCTGAGATAGACCGGCTGGAATGGCAGGAAATTGACCTGGAAGATGGCTTTATTGAAGTCAAAGCGATCAAATCCAAGACCGGCGAGCGCCGTCTTGTGCCGATCCAGGAGAACCTGAAAAAGTGGCTGTTGCCCTATCGCGAGCAAAGCGGCAGGGTGGTTGGCTATGCCAATACGACCAAACAACTTGGGAAGGTCGCCCGCAACGCAGGCGTCCAATGGAAGCACAACGCCTTGCGACACTCGTATATTTCGTATCGAGTGGCTGCCAGCGCGGACGTTCCGCGAGTTGCGGATGAAGCTGGAAATTCCTCTCAAATGATTCGGCAACACTATCTGCGGCGGGTTAAACCCGTGGTGGCCAGCCAATGGTTCAATATCGCGCCAGAAAGGCCCGTAAACGTGATTGGGCTGCCGCAACAACAGAAAGCCGCCGCATGAGGCCAGGGGTTGCGAAAAGGGGCCGGCAAGCGTGGAAATGTGGCCGGCCCTTGAATTCACCACCATATTCCTTTCCGTCATATTGGAAAGGGCGCGTCAGCGTTAAGGCCAGCGCGAGCGGGGGATGGAGTCCAGAGGCCATGCCTCTGGCGGCGGGGTTTGGGGACGGCAGCAGAGTCCTCAAAAGCAACCCCGCTGAACTGTTTCCAGTCCAACCGGGCGCGTGGCGTTTGGTCAATCCTCGTCGGGCATCAATACCGTAATGGCCGGCTGCGAGTCGTTCAGGTCGAGCGCGCCCACTGTCGCGACAAGCTTCACCAGCGTTGGGCGGCGGTTATCATTGCGGACGTAGAGCGCGAAGGAGACGCGAGCCAGTCCGTGCGCCGCGGCTCTGGCGATGGCAAAGCGGAGCGTCCAGACAATATCCCAAAGGCGTCCCGCCTCGTCCTGGGCTTCGACGCCCGGCGGCACGGTCACGAAAGCCTCATAGACCGCGCGGGTGATGAAAACCGGAAAGCGTATTCCGGCCTCTTTAGCCGTCCTGGACACGTCAACTTGAACGCCGTCGGCGATGGCTTGAGCGCGGGTGTATCTGTAAATGATTTGGCCGAATGGATTTTGATGATTCATAGTTGTTTGAGGTTAGATTGAAAAAAAGCCAAGCGTGTGGAGCGAAGAAAAGTTGCCGTTGCCAATGATGACATGGTCCAGCAATTGGATTTTAAGAATCTGGCCCGCGCGGATTAAATCGCGGGTGGTCCTGATGTCAGCCTCCGAGGGTGCGCTTTCGCCCGATGGATGATTGTGCATGAGAATGAACGCGCTGGCGGCGGTGACAATGGCGAGCCGGAACACTTCGCGGGGATGAACCAAAATCGTGTCCATCGTGCCGATGGAAACAAGCTGGTGCCCTTTGATACGGTTGCGGGTGTTCAAGAGCAACACGGCCAAACATTCGCAATCGGGGTTGAAATGGGGGTGTGTCGCGATTTGCAAGCGCCAGTAATCGGCGGCCTTGTCGGGGGTATCGCAAAGCTGCAAAGCCTCCGGCGTGGGACATTCGCGCAAGGCCGTGACCTTGTATTCATAGGGGCTGGCCGGGAACCTGAACGGCATGACCAGCGATTCCACGCGTGGCAAAATTGTATTCATGGTAAACTCCCTTCAGGCGGCTTGGCGGTCGGCGGCGAAGTAACTGCCATAACGCTTGCGCGGGTCATCATTGGCCCGGTCAAGGGCAACGGCGCCGCATGGGTGCTGCCATGACTGGCGGGCATTGTTCCAATGGAAGCCGAGCTGCGCCAAAACGCTGGTGACTTCCGGCGGCTGTTTCCGGGCGAACTGAATCCAAACCCATTTGCCGACCACTTCGGCAACGTCAAAGGAGCGGGGTGACTGATTGCGGAGCAAGTCCAGCAATCTTTGGGTATTTAAGGCGCGGTTGGCGCGGCGCAAAGCCAAATCAATCTTTGGCAAGGCTCTGCCGTTGTGCAGTTCGGATCGGCTCTTGAGCTCTGAACTATTGAATTGTGTTTTCATGGTCTTTTTTTTGCGCCGCACGCGCGTTGTGCTGTTCGTTTTCGGTCTCTCGCCCTTCACGACAAAGGCCCGCGGAGCAGGGCGGCCAGTGGGAGTCATCTTCAGAGGGCACCACGTCCGGCCCCCTGCGGAAGCGGGCCAGTGAGGGCGAGAGACTGAAAAGGAGCGGAAACGAGCGGTGCGAAAAAGGACCTGAAAACGGTCGCACACTCGATACGCGAAGCGGGCGCGACTGGCGGGGTTCATTGCCAGCGCATGAAGCATGACAGTGGCGCGTTCTTGGGGCCTGTCTGGGCAAAGAACCGGGTCGGGACGGAGTGGAACGGCCCGTGAAGTCGGCGAAGCGGATGTGAAGCGGAGTCCAGGCGCCGGTTCAGTTGCCCAGTCAGGGGAATGTTGCGGCGGCAGTCTGCGATATTTGAGGCGCAGGCCCAGCCCGCTTGCGCGCGTAGCCGTGGCTTAAATGTCGCAGTCTGCCCCCGCCTGCACGTTCCGTTTGTAGCGTTCACCCTTTTACGTGAGCGAGATTATTTTAGCCGGCAACGGGGTTGGGCAACTGGTGGACGGAAGCAGACTGCTGGAGATGCTTTTTCCAGCCCATTGCCGTCCCTCAATGCGGTGGCTGCGCGAGCGGCAGAGGAAACGCGAGATTCCATACGTAAAACTGGGGCGCCTGGTGTATTTCGACGCCGCGCGTGTGCGGGAAGCGCTGGCCAGACAACCGACGGCAAAGGAAGGAAATTGAAAAAAGATCGGGGTAGGACAGCCTTTGTCCAACCTCCGCCGATAATGTTGCAGAGAACACAAAATAAAAGAAGGGCCATGTGAGGGTTGCCATGGGGATGCCTCCGGGGCCGCCAGAAAGGACACTGATTATGAAAGAAGAATTCCACGAAGAATACACAAATGAACAACACGATCCGCTTTATGAGGCCGCTGGTCGGGTGAATCCGCTTTACGAAACGACCATTGATTTTGACCTGGCCGAAGTGGAGCGGCGATTGGGGGAGGCCAGCGAGGAACCCGACTATGAAAGCCTGGGCAAACTCGTCCACCGATTATTCAGATGGGTTGCCGGAGTTGAGATCGGAAGAGCCAAAGCCGAAGCGATGGTCGGGCGTCGTTTCCTGGCGATGGCCTGGGTGACCAACCCGGATTTGTTTAGCGGCTCGCCCTCCGCCTCAAAATTGGCCGAAACGTTGGGGATCAGACGGAAAGCCGATTTTTGGGAACTGACCGGCGAAGCATCTCGCGCACTGGGGATCACGAATCGAAGCCAGAAACATGCCTGGAACAGGAGATAGAATGACACGTTCACTTGAAACGATTACCCGCCTGGGCGTCCTGGTGCGGGAAATCCGGCGGGATTACAAATCATTGCAGCAATTGGTTGAGCGGACGCGCCAGAACTGCAACGCGGTAGTTGCCGAAACGATTCTGCTGGGGACAAAGCTGGCTGAGGCCAAGCGGCTTGTGAATCATGGCAACTGGCGTGAGTGGCTTGCAAAGCATTGCGCTGAAATCAGTGAGAACACGGCGGTCCGTTACATTCGGCTGGCAAAAACATCACATGTGATGGATTTGAAAAGTTGCAGGTCGTTGCGGCAGGCTTATTTAGCCTCTGGCATCCTTGCGGTGGATGATGCAAAGACGCCCGCGGTGGACATTGCGCCGCCGGATCGTCAACTCGAAGGGCCCCGGCGGCAGGAGCCGGGCAATGTGGCGCAACCCATCGTTGAGGCGACCGTGGTTGAGCCGCAGATGGTCGTGAATGAAGCGCCAGCGATTCCGGCGGCCCGGATGGAAACGCCGACAACGCGAGTCAAAGGCAAGGTGGATGATTTGCTGCAATGCCTCAAACCATTGGACGCGCGTTGTCGGAAGAAAGTCGCGGTGCATTTGAAAGCGCTGGTCATCTTCTATCATCGCTTTGGCAAATCATAGTCAACGCCTCCTAAATATCCGGCCATACTTCCCGGGCCCGTAGCGTTCCGCCTTTGGCGTATGCGATCCATCATACGCTGGCGGCTTTGTTTCCGCCCAGGGAATCTCCCCCGTCCATTCGTGCGCCGGGCGGGTGGAATATTGCTGGTGGCGCACGTCACCAAAACGAAAGGAAACGAAATGGTAGTTACATTGACCGTATTCAAGGAAACCCACAACACCTGGCCTGCCAGGAATGGAAAACCCGGCGGCGAGTCCTTCGACCTGCTGTGTATGGACATGAGCACTCCTGCCGAACATCGGATGGAGGAAATGCTCTATTACCGGACCAAAGAGGATGAGCGGGCCCGCATTTGGGGCAAAGCCGTCGGCACCACGATCCAGGTGGGCGTCACGAAAATCCGGCATGGCGACAACAATGGCCGGGCCACGTTGATTGGCAGCATCATCGCCGAATCGAAGAAGTAATCGGCGACGATGAAAAATCCTCAGAGAGACAGGAATTGGCGTGAACCCATTCGCAAGTCTGAGGTCGGCACTGATTTTGGCATCACCCTGGCGCGAATCCAGTGGGACCTCTTTGCAAC
>JBOHXA010000080.1:0-10524 GCA_050737335.1 Limisphaerales bacterium
GTCGGAAATAGCCAATGGCTTGATCCGGGTCCTTGTTCATCCAACACTTGCCCAGCATGAACGCGGCCCAAGTGGATTTGAAATGGCGTTGCGCGAGCGGCAGGGCCAAAATCTTTTCCCAGCATTTGCAAGCCACATCCGAGTTGGAATTCGCCGGATTTTCCCACGCAATTGCGCCCGCAAAATAATCCGCAAACTCTTCAGGCAATCCGGGAGTAATTTGAACGTCCGGAAATGGCGGCAACGGCGGCACGTTCGGCGGAGCTGGCGTTTCGGTCGGATTTGTCCCTGCCATCGGGGGCGCCCCAGGCGATACCGTCTCCGGTGGCGGCGGAGGCCATGATTCTACAGTTTCTACGTACGCCTGCAATTTGCCCCGCTCGCCTTGATGCGCTTTGAGGATCGAATCAACCGTTGAAGCCGGCGCGTCCATTTTCTTCAATGCCGCGCGCAAATCATCCAATTCAGCATCCGTGCTTTCTTTCGCATACGAATTGGTCGTCGTGACGGCCAGAAATGCATTCGTCCCCAAATGCATTCGCTGCATCTCATGATCAAAATCGGCGACGGGCGCGGCGAGCACGGCATCATCACCGCCATTAAGCAAATTATTTGGGAAAAAATCTCCGCATGCAGACAACCGGAACGCGGCCAGACAGACGACAAAGAAAACGACCAGCGCCTCAGAATTTCTTAAGTTCAACTTGCACCTCACGATCTTCGCTTAGCCGCAGCCAGCCGATGATTCGCTTTTCGCCGGCGGGCAAACGGAATGAATTATCATCCATTTGAAATTTCGCGGCGCCAGGCCCCGCATCGGCCAGATTGAATCCGCAGACACCATCGCCCGCAACCAGTCGGGCATGTTGCCAGGACACTTCCACCGCGAGTCGTGAGGAGAGATCGAGTTCGCCGTCGTTGATCAGGCTGATTTCCACGAGGCCAGGCTCGACCCGGCGCGCTGCCGCATGGACTTGTTCGCGCGGCGCACGCCCGGCCATCATGGCCGCAAGCGTCGGCCAGCGCAAGTTTAGAATGTCATTCGCCGTTGGCAGCCGATACCAGATGATTCCACGCATCGAGGCGGGATGGTTAGCCTTCCAAAATCCGACCAATTGCGCCATGGCGACCGGATCGGTTCGCACCTCGCGCAGCGTATAATCCGGCGGCCAATCCTTGCGCGGCCCGTCTGCCGATAAACCGGCAAATTTTCCATTCCGATTAAACGCAATGACATAGCCATAAGTAGGCAATGCAACGCGAAACGGAACATTCCATTCCCCCGCCCGCTCCACAGCCCATTTAGCTTTCGCAGGATCGCATAATGTAAACGGCGCATCGACCGACGTGGGCGCCTGGAGCGAATGGACCTGGAGAACATAGCCATCTGCCGCTGCAATAAGCTTTGGAAAGGAGGGTTCATTCAACCAACTCGGCAGCGTCGTGACGATGACCGGCACAGGACCGATAGCGCGCCGAATCGCCGCGACCCAAACGCGATAGCCATCGAGCTTTGACTGAGCGCAATCGAAGTCAATCTGAAGTTCGGTGGAATCGCACCCCTTCGCTTGCGCCTCGTGAACCATATTGGCCGCCACAGCGACCAAAAATAATGTCGCCCTATCATTCGCCAGGAACGGTCCCGGATAAGGCCCAATGCGCAATGCCAGACCAATATGCGCGGCGGATTTCTTGAGAAGCCCGTAGTCCAGGGGAACTTCAATCAGTTCAGGCCGCCGTTTATGCCAGGAAATTTCCGCTTTCAGGGCAACGAGCGCCTCGAAATTAGAACCGTGGTCAGCAATAGCGTCGCGGACGCCTTGGTTCCAATCCCGTTGCCAAACATAAGCATCTTGCGACAAGGCAGGGCTGTCCCTTACGTCGTCTCCGTACACCGAAGACGAAAACAACAGGACCAACAGAAGATGTCGAAAAATTTTCACTTCCTCGTGCCGTAGGGCAGGCATCCTGCCTGCCGGTGAGGGCGGCTTCCAGCCGCCCGGTTCATGGCAGGGACGGCGCGCTGCGCTGTCACCGCCCGTAAAGCGGGCGGAACACTGCGTAATACGCTCGGCCGCTCAACCGTTCACGGAAACGCTTCGCCGGCTTTTTCCTCAGCCCACCGTTCAACCATCGGCCGCGCCTCGCGCAACGAAGAAAAAACACCCAACGAAAAACCGCGCACATCCTCCGGCGGCTCCATTAAATCCGGAATCACAATCACACACATGCCGGCCTCATGCGCCGCGCGCGCTCCCGGCGCGGAATCCTCAAAAACGAGGCATTCGCCGGGAGCAACGCCCAATTTTTTCGCCGCCAAAAGGTAAAGATCCGGCTCGGGTTTCCCTTTGGTCACTTCGTCACCGCCTGAAACGTGCCGGATATATCGCAGAATGTTTGCCTGTCCAAGCCGAGCCAGGGCTTTTTCCTGCATAGTGGATGTCGCCACGGCACAAGGAATCGAGTGTTGCGCGAGGAATTCCAACAATCCCACAACGCCATCCTTCAAGGCGTGTCCTCTGTCACCGGTATGCTCATCCATAATAACACGCACGTCGGCACACATTTCGTCATAAGGAAAATGATCCCCAAACTGCGCCTGAAAAATTTCGCGCGTATCCCGGTCATCGCGCCCGACAGCCTGCAAATAGTTCGAGTCAGTGAGCCGAAAGCCTTTCCGATTGCATACCACAAGCCAGGCATCGCGATACGGCCTTTCCGAATCCAACAGAAGGCCATCCATGTCAAATATGACCGCCCGGTTCATGAACCGCTTTATTCGATTCCCAAATGCTTCTGTATTCGCTCGAGGGTGATTCCCTTGGTTTCAGGCATCAAGAACAGGACCCACAGCAATTGGCCGACCATGCACACGGCAAAAAACGCAAACGCGCTCCCGCCGGATTTGTCGGCGATAATCGGAAACGTCCAAACAATCAGGGAGCACATGAACCAGTGGGTGAATGTGCCAAGCGCCTGGCCGCGCGCGCGAACGCGATTCGGGAAAATTTCGCCAATAAAAACCCAGATGACCGCTCCCTGGCCAAACGCATGGGAAGCGATGAAAACCAGCAGGCTAATGAGCACAAGTTTGCCGCCGGTATTCGTATAAAATGCATACGCGGTGGCAATCAGGCTCACGATATAGCCAATGGAACCGACGATCATCAGACGCCGTCGCCCGAAATGGTCTATAATCGCCATCGCCGCCACGGTAACAATCAGATTGATAAAGCCGATGATGACCGATTGAAGGGACGCCAATTGCGCGCTGGCGCCGGCCGTTTCAAAAATATGGTTTGAATAATAGAGAATCGCGTTAATACCGGAAAGCTGGTTGAACATGGCAATCGCGACAGCCAGCATAATCGGTTTGAGATATTTCCGGCAAAAGAACGGCTCGGTCAGCGCATGATGATCCACATCCAATGACGCCTGGATTTCGCGAATTTCATCTTCAACACCGCCCGAATCCGTCCCGCATTTTTCCAATACGACACGCGCTTCGGCCAATCGATTGCGCGTCACAAGCCAGCGCGGGCTTTGCGGCGTGAGGAAAAGGAGAAGAAAAAAGATGGCCGATGGCAGCGCCATCACGCCAAACATCCAGCGATATTGGCTCTCACCCATATTAAGGCTAAGGATGATATAGTTGGACAGATAAGCCAGCAGGACGCCCACAACGATGTTGAACTGGGCAAATGCGACAAGCCGGCCGCGATACCTCGCCGGAGAAATCTCCGCAATATACATCGGCGATGCCACCGAAGCGCCGCCCACGGCCACGCCGCCGAGGACACGAAACGCCACAAACGACCACCAATCCCAGGCCAACGCACAACCAATGGCTGTAACAAAATAAATGATGGCTAAAATGAACAGAACACTACGCCGGCCCATGGTATCCGCGGGACGGCCCACGCCAATCGCTCCGATGATCGTGCCAATGAGCGCGCTGGTCACCGTAAAACCGAGCATCTTATCCGAAAGAATAAAATGGCTTTTCAACCAATCCGTCGTTCCCGAAATCACGGCGGTGTCGAAGCCAAACAGCAGTCCGCCCAACGCCGCGATCAACGCGGTATAAACAACCGTGGCTTTTAAACGGCTGGATGCGGGGGCGCCGATTTCGGATGACGGCACATCTGAAGTTTCCGGGGCTTTCACGCCCATTAATTTAGGAAAACCCAAACCTGGCGTCAATGAATGATGGCTTCGGAGCCGTACGGGTACGGGTCCCGATGCATGGGACGCCGTGATCGCCTTCCCGCAAAGCGGGATGGGCGGAATTTTTCGGATGCGTTCGCCAAGCGAACGGTTCGTGGGAACCAGTCCGGCATCAAGGGATGAGACTTGGACGTTCAGGTGAATTCGAAGGAAAGCGGGCAAAGCTGAGCGCGTTCAAATCTTACCGCCCTGACCATCTTAATTCCTTTGCAAACCAAACGAAGCAAATTACCCTCTTAACGCCGCATGAAGCCGCGTTTGATTGAAAAATTAAATCACATTCGCTCAAATCCTTCCACCCGCGAATTCATCCTTGCGGATGCCCGGGACGCGGACATGGCCTGGGGTGTCCCCTCTACCGGTAAAATTTATCCGCCCGCGGATGCGGAGCGTTATCGCACCATGCCCGAATTCCACGACCAGATTCGGGCCGTGGCCCGCCAGGGCATTGTGGATATCATGCTCGCATCCATTTCCACGATGAGTCGGCTGGCCCATGGCGAACGCTTGTTTGATTCGCTGGAGGTGACACCGGCTGTGCGGATCAATGACGCCACGGATGTCTGGTGCCCTCGCGGCGGCCGTTACCGCAACTACGCCTCGGTCCCCTTCGCCAGCGGCTTCATTGAGGAGGCCCAAAACGGCAGTCTTATGGCAGTGCCCGGCGATCCGGTCGTTGACCTTGGCCTCTACTCGGTCACGCTCAATAATCAATTGCCGGAGGACCATGATTCCCTGACCGCCTTTAAGGCCTTCCGCGCCGAAGCCGAACGCAAGCAATTCAATTATTTTCTCGAAGTCTTCGCGCCAAACACGGATGCAGGCCTCAAACCCGGCGAAATTCCCGGCTTTGTCAACGACAGCGTCTGCCGGATGCTCGCCGGCGTGCCGTTATCCGCGCGTCCAGTATTTTTAAAAATACCTTATTTCGGCCCACGCGCCCTGGAGGAGTTGGTGGCGTATGATCCATCGGTCATCGTTGGCGTGCTCGGCGGCGGGAGCGGCACAACCTATGACGCCTTCAAACTCCTGGCCGACGCCCAAAAATACGGCGCGCGCGTTGCCCTTTTTGGGCGCAAAATTAAAGCGGCGGAGGATCCGCTGCTCTTCATCGGCTTTCTGCGCGAAATCGTCAATGGCGCCATCTCTCCCGCAGAGGCCGTCAAGGCGTATCATGGCGGCTTGCAGGCCAGGAAAATTCTGCCGGCGCGTTCGATCACTGAGGACCTGGAAACCGCGGATGCAACCTTAAATTATTGAAAGGAAAGGAAAAATATGAAAGTTGAACTCACCCAAAATATCGCCGGCTTTCTTCGGCAACCAATTCCGCATTACATTGGTGGACGCTTCAAAGCGGGCGCCAACGGCACAACCGGGCAGGTCTGGAACCCCTCAGACGGCTCGGCCCTTGCCACCATTGCCATGGGCGGCGCGGCGGAGGTTGACGAAGCCGTCGCCGCCGCGTGGCGCGCGTTTCCCGCCTGGTCGGCCTTGTCTCCCAACGAGCGGGCGACAAAACTGCACCGGTTCGCGGAGCGCCTGGAAAAACATTCCGCCGACCTCGCGCTCCTGGAATCGCTTGACGTCGGCAAAGCCATCAGCGCGGCCGAGGGTTTCGACGTGCCGTTCGGCATTGAATGCCTTCGTTATTACGCCACACTTTCCACCCAGGCACACTACGACACGCCCCTCGCAATCAAAAATATCGAGGCGCGGGTCCACCGCGGACCGTACGGCGTTTGCGGTTTCATTTTTCCCTGGAATTTTCCGTTCATCCTGTTGATGTGGGGTATCGCGCCGGCTCTGGCGGCAGGCAACACAGTCGTCGTCAAACCTTCCGAAGTCACCCCGTTAAGTTCCATGTTCGTCGCCAGCCTGGCCACGGAAGCGGGCATCCCCGACGGAGTGATCAACATCGTAATGGGCGATGGTCCAACGGCCGGGGCCGCGCTGGCAGCGCATCCGAAAATCAAACGCATGTCCTTCACCGGCTCGCCCGAAGTAGGCAGAAAAATCGGCGAAGTCTGTGGACGCAACCTGACGCCGTGCAAGCTCGAATTGGGCGGCAAAGGCGCGGCGGTGGTTTTTGATGACGCGGACGTGGACGACACGGCGCAAAAATTGGCCGGCGCCATCACGCTCAACACCGGGCAGGTCTGCTGCACGGCGACCCGCTGGCTTGTTCACGAAAAAATTTACAATCGCTTTGTGGACAAAGCTGTCGCCACCTTAAAAGAAGTAAAAATGGGCCCCGGCCCCGCTCGTGAAACGCAAATGGGCCCCCTGGTGAGCGCGGCGCAGAAGCAACGCGTGCTGCGTTACGTGGAAAATGGCGTAAAACAAGGCGCCCAGGCCCTTCTGCCCGGAGGCGCCGCGGCGCCGAACGGCTGCGAAGGCGGCTTCTACGTTCAACCCAGTTTGCTCGCAGGCTCGCCGGACAACGTCTGCTGCCGCGAAGAAATTTTCGGACCCAGCGCATTTGTGGTCAAATTCAATGATGAAACGGACGTGGTGTCACTGGTCAATCAGCTTGCTTACGGCCTGGCCAACAGCGTTTGGACTTCAGACCTCAAGCGCGCCAGCCACGTCGCAGAACGAATGATTGCGGGAAATAGCTGGATCAATGCTCACAATGTCTTTGCCTATGGCCTGCCCTACGGCGGCGTGAACCTCAGCGGTTTTGGGGGCGGCGTCAACGGGCCCGAAACTTTTTACGATTATCTGCGGGCGCAAACCATCGCCCGCCCGCTGGCCTGACTATAAAACTTTAAATGAAAAATGCCGGTTTTAGCCGATTTGAACCCTTTTACCGCGCCCGGCACTGCTCATCGTCAACACGGGTCAGAAGGAAATCGTTTGCCGCGCCAGACCGGAGCGGTGGCGCGCCTGCGTTCCTCATTTTATCCGCCGAATCTTCGGATAAAAGACTTCGGTAAATAAATGACCGATCACAGCACATTCCTGGAATTACTCCGCCGCGACGGAGTCATTCACTCCGCCGATGCGCGCCTGCTCGCCTTGAGCGGCGGTGTGTCGTGCGATATTTATCTGGTTGAGGACAGCGGCGACCGCTTCGTCGTCAAACGCGCGCTGGAAAAGCTGAGAGTTGCCGCGGAGTGGTTTGCCGACATCCACCGTAACCGCACCGAATGGGAATATATCCGTTACGTCTCCAGCTTTCTGCCTGAGGCCATGCCCCGCCTGCGCCAATGCTCCGCCAGGGACAACTATTTTGCCATGGAGTATTTCAATGGGAAATTTTCCAATTGGAAGCAAATGCTCATGGCCGGCCAAGCCAGGGTCGAGGACGCCGGACGCGCCGGAAACCTGCTTGGCCAAATCCATCGGCATTCACAGGCCGACGCCGTGGCAATGCGTCTTTTCGATACCACCCCGACTTTTTTCCAATTACGCATCGAAGCTTATTTGCTGGCCACAGCTCCCAAACATCGCGCATTGCATTCTCAAATTGAAGCGGAGGCCGCTCGCCTCACCCGCATCCGGGAGTGCCTCGTCCACGGCGATTTCACTCCCAAAAACATTCTCGTGGGCGGCCAACGCATGGTCCTGCTGGATTGTGAAGTTGCATGGTATGGCGAACCGGCATTTGACGTTGCCTCGTTGCTGAACCATTTCTTTCTTAAATCATTGTTCCATGCGCCAAAGGACCCCGGCATGCGAGCGATGATCCAAAGATTTTGGTCGGCGTACCAGTCCGCCCGGCCTTCACCAGAAATCGAACCGCGCTCGGGCCGCTTGCTATTGATGCTCATGCTGGCGCGCGTGGATGGCAAATCACCCGTCGAATACTTGAATGCCCCTCGCCAGCAATTTGTTCGCGAGTTTGTCACAAGAAATTTAACCGTGGAAAATTTTTCACTTCGCCATATTGCCGATGAATGGTTCAACCAATTGCGCGAGAGCTTCCGATGAAGATTGCTTCCATTTCCGCCTGGCAAATTTTTGATTCCCGCGGCAATCCAACCGTTGAAACGGAGGTGATGCTGGAAGGTGGCATTCGCGGCCGGGGCAGCGCGCCCTCGGGCGCTTCCACCGGACAGTTTGAAGCCATGGAATTGCGCGACAATGATCCGGGCCGATTTCGCGGTAATTCCGTTTTTGCAGCCATTGCCAATGTTGAAAAAATTATCGCGCCCGCGCTGCGCGGACGCGACGTCTTTGACCAAAGCGGCCTGGACCAAACGATGATTGAACTGGACGGAACGCCAAACAAAAGCCGCCTTGGCGCAAACGCGATTTTGTCCGTCTCCATGGCGGCGGCAAACTCGGCCGCCGCCGCACGGGGCGTTCCACTCTTTGCTTCACTGGAGGCTGAAAACGGCAATCTTCTGCCCCTGCCCGAAATCCAAATCATCGGCGGGGGCGCGCACGCAAATTGGCGGACCGACGTGCAGGATTTTTTGCTGATCGCGCCTGCCGCCCGCAGTTTCGCGGAGGTCATGGAAACAACTCATAACGTCTATCACGCCGCCGGCGATATTCTGAAGGAACGAGGCAAATTTTCCGGCGTAGCCGATGAAGGCGGCTATTGGCCGGAATTCACGACAAACGAAGAAGCCTTGCAATTCATGGTTGAGGCGATTCAACGGGCCGGGTATGAACCCGGCCGGGACGCGGCCATTTCACTGGACATTGCGGCAAGCGATTTATTCGACGAAAAGAAGCAAACATACCGATTCGCGCTGGAGGACAAGGTTTTTTCCAATGAGGAATTTGCCGCGCTGCTCTCGGGTTGGTGCGATCGCTATCCTATCCTTTCCATCGAAGACCCAATGGCCGACACGGATTGGGACGGCTGGCAAATGATCTCCAGGGAACTCGCGGACCGTCTGCAAATCATCGGCGATGACCTGTTCGCCACGAACCTTCAGCGCATCGAATCCGGCATCCGCAAAGGCGTTGCCAATGCTGTGCTCATCAAGCTGAATCAAATCGGCACCGTAACAGAAACATTGAAAGCGATCCAGTTGACGCAGCAGGCGGGCTGGTTGCCGGTTATTTCCGCCCGCTCAGGCGAAACCGGGGACGCCTTCATTACGCACCTGGCTGTGGCCACAAACGCGGGCCAGATCAAAGCAGGTTCCTTTTCGCGCGGCGAACGTGTCGCCAAATGGAACGAGGTCATTCGCATCCAGCGGGAGCTTGGCGCGCGGGCCAGATTCATCGGCGGAAATATTTTTCAAAAAATAAGGCGGACAAATGGCGTTTTGAATTTATGAAACGATCAAAAATTAATAAGGCGCTAAAGGAGGCGATGCGTTGTTTTGACGCGGCGTGCTGGGCGCTTCCCCCAAATCCAAAATGGGATGTCACCGACCTGGGGCTTGGAAAGTTCGACGAAACCGGCCTGGTCTTGCTCAACCTCGCAGAACAACCCGAATACTGCGAAAAGCTGATGTACTCGAAACACAAACAAGTCACGCCCATGCACACGCACGGCAAAAAAAAGGAAGACATCATTTGCCGGCGCGGACGCCTGGCCATTGAACTGTGGAAAGGCCATCCCGAACGCGCTCGCAAAAGCGAACCATTCCCAATCCTCCGAAACGGCGAGGAAACCGAAATTCAATCCGGACAGCCAATTGTACTGAATCCAGGCGAACGGGTGACAATCCAGCCGGGAGTGTACCACGCGTTTTGGCCCGAAAGTGACGAGGCCATTATCGGTGAAGTTTCCACAGCCAACGATGACGCGCATGATAACTTTTTCGTGGACCCGAACATTGGCCGATTCCCCGAAATTGACGAAGACGAGCCGCCTTTGGTGAAACTGCTTTGGGAATAATTGTTCGCGCGAAGAATGAAGAAACCGTATCAAAACTAAAATGCGATCGACACTTTACGAAAAGCTTCCTTAAAGCCCCCTTGCCGCCTTCGCCCGCAACCCTTAAACATGCCTGAAACTAACCAACGAAACGGAATCCTCGCCGCCGGTCATTGGATCGTTGACTGCGTAAAGCGCATTGACCGTTGGCCCGAACCATGCACGCTGGCGCGAATCGAACAGCAACATGTCGCCAACGGCGGTTTCGCATTTAATCTGCTCTCTGACTTGGCCGCGCTGGACGGTTCATGTCCGCTCTTTGGCGCGGGCTTGATCGGTGACGACGCCCATGGCCGTTTCATTCGCGAGCGCTGCCGCCGCTTGAAAATCAACGACACGATGCTGCGGGTAACCACCGAAGCCCCCACGAGTTTTACCGATGTCATGACTGAAACCGGGTCCGGGCGGCGGACTTTTTTTTATTGTCCCGGAGCCAACGAGCGGCTCAGTGA
>JBOHXA010000081.1:0-9993 GCA_050737335.1 Limisphaerales bacterium
CCTTATGCACCGTTCCTGTTGCAATCTTTTTCTTGACCATAGACTTAATGCGCATTGTAACAGAGAGCGCGCGCGATATCTTCCAAAAAGCCAAAGATAAAGCAAAATTCAAGTGACGAAGGGGAAACCAACGCCAAGCTCACTGATACATCCAGGTCTCGCCGGCTGAAGGCCCGCGGCGCTCCTGGCCGGCGGCGGCTTCGGACTCGAAATGCGTCCGGTCGTGAAACTTTCGAAGATTTGCGGGACCGACAGGCGCGGCAAAATGATCAACCTGCCAACACGATTTCAACCCGGGGCGGGCAAGCCCGCGGCGCCCTTGAGATAGGCAAAAATGAGATCAGGGAGATCGCTGCTATAGCCGCCTTCGAGCAGGCTAAAAAATGGCACATTCATGGCGCACAGTTCCCGGCCCAGCCAAAAGAAATCCTCGGCCAGAAGCGCGCCGTTGGCCAATGGGTCCCGCAAATAAGCGTCGAAACCCGCCGATACGGCGATCAAGGCAGGCGCAAACCTTTTCAAATCATTGAGGGCGCGGTTGAGGGTGGCGCGCCAGGTTTGGCGTGGCATTGACGGAGCAACCGGATAATTGAAGCAATTATCGCCCGCGTTCGTTTGGCCGGTGCCGGGATAGCAGGGGAATTGATGCACGGAAAAAAAGGCGGCGTTGGCGCATCCCAACAATATGTCTTCAGTGCCATTTCCATGATGCACGTCAAAATCAAAGACCGCGAGACGATCCGTTCCGGAAGACAACGCTTCGAGCGCGGCAATGGCAATATTGTTCAAATAGCAAAAGCCCATTGCGCGAGCGCGCGTGGCGTGATGGCCCGGCGGCCGCATGAGGCTGAAGACCGTCTCACCCGCGCGCGCCAGTTTCAGCGCATCCAGCGCCGCGGCGACGGAGGCGCGGGCATAATCGGCAATGTTTTCATAATAGGGCGTGTCGCCGTCGAAATCGGCAGGAATTTTCAGTCGCGCGAGCATTTCAGGAGCGTGTGCCCGAAGAATTTGCCCGTCCGTGACGGTGGAGGGGGCAAGCCATTTGATGGGCAATTCCTGTTGAGCCTTTAAATTTGCGACTGTGGCGGCAACCCGCGCGGGCCGTTCCGGATGGCCGGCTCGCGAATAAGCAACGCACTTTTGGTCTGTGATAATTGTCACGGAACGAATTTAGCCGCGCCGTCCCAGGAGTCAAAGGGATGAAGTGTTGAACCATTTCGACGGCTCGTCCTGGTCCCGATGCCTTTTCTTCCTTTTTCCAGGATGAACAAGATGAACGGATTTTCGATGGGGGCGCGGAGAGTGGCGGGAAGGCCACCTCCGGAGGGGCTGCCAACGCTCGACCTCAGGACGAATCAAAACACGGATTTGAGGCGCGGGCGGCGAATGCCGGGATGGGGCGGACTGCATTGGCAAGGGAGAATGTAAAGGGCGTCAATCACAACATCGCGCCGCCGGGCAGTCGCTTTGAGAACGGAATCGAGTAATTGCGAAATGCGGGAAGAGGCGGCGAGGGTTCAGGCGGATTACAAGGTTTCAACCGTCGGGAATATTCCAGACTTCAACGCTTCGAAGTTTGCTCGTTTCCCGAACTTCGACCGTAACCGTCCAATACTAAACCAGCATCTAAACCAACATTGCGGCAACAGCAACAATTGCCACGACAAGGCCGACGATCACAACTGCGCCGACGGCGTCCAATTCTGCCTTGTGTTTGTGGTTGATGGGCGTAATAGTGTTCAGCAGATGATAGAACGCACTACGTTTGACATGCCGACTTGTCATGGCAACGCTTTCAGCAGGAATCACGCCATGTCAGTTAGAAGGGCTTTTGGGACTCGAACCCCGTGAAACGAACGCCAAAATTGCCTTTAATTCTGGTCACGCCCAGCACGGAACGCAAAGGTGTCGAATTTTATGACACTTCCAGCAGCGTGTCCTTTCGTTACGAACAGGCCATCCTGCAGGGCGGAGGAATACCGATGGTTGCGCCGCTGACCACGGATCCGGTGGCATTGGCCGAGGCCGTCCGGCGCGTAGATGGCGTGTTATTCACGGGCGGAGATGACATCAATCCGGCGCTGTATGCCCGAGAGGCGCCGCCGGAGGCGCTCAAGACGGTCACGAAGCCCCCGGACGTTGAATCGCGTGATTTGCGGGAATTGATTCTAATTGAAGAGATATTTCAACAAGGCAAGCCGTTGCTGGCAATTTGCCGAGGCTTCCAAATGTTGAACATCGCGTTCGGCCGCGAATTGATTGTGGACATTCCGACCCAGGTGCCCGGCGCTTTGAATCATGCACGAACAGACAAGGCGGGCGAAGCCCTCACGCACGAAGTTCCGTTGACAGCCGGTTCGTTGCTGTCCAAAATCACTGGAAGAAGAACTTTAGGCGTGAACAGCTCGCATCACCAGGGCGTCCTGGAACCCGCCGAGCCGTTTGCCGCGGTGGCGCGGACGGAAGACGGCATCGTCGAGGCGATGGAGTTGAAACCGGGCCGGACGAACGGGTCACCACAGTTGCCATTTTTTTTGGCTGTGCAATTTCATCCCGAACGCCTGGTGAGGCATCCGGAGCACCAGGCGATCTTTTGCGGCTTTGTCGAAGCCTGCCGCCGGGACAGCGCCACCGGCAAAAACGGAAGAAAGAAAGCGTAGAGACGTTAAAACATGAAATCTAAAATTTTAGTCGTGGACGATGAGAACGACCTGCGGCAGCTTTTGGCCGCGGTGCTTGGCGAGTATTATGAGGTGGCCCAGGCCGCCAGCGGCGCGGCGCTCAAAAAGCTCTTTCCGCAGCCGCCGCCGGACGTGGTCCTGCTGGATGTAAAACTGCCGGACGCCGACGGCCTGGATCTTCTGACCCAAATCAAACGGCGGTGGGCAGAAACGGAAGTCATTTTGTTGAGCGGATATGGCACGATGAGCATGGCCATCGAGGCGGGACGGCGGGGGGCGTATACGTTCCTGACAAAACCGTTTGAAAACGAAAAGCTGCTCGCGGACGTTAAATGCGCGATCGAACGCAAGGAGCAGAGCGCGGAGAACCTGACGTTGCGGCGCGCCCTGGAAACGATGAGCGGCAACGCCTCGCCGATCTTCAAAAGCCCGGCAATGCAGGACGTGGTGCGGACCGTTGAGCGAGTCGCCCCGAGCGATGTGACCGTCCTGATCACCGGTGAAAGCGGTTCGGGCAAGGAGGTCATCGCGGATTTGCTTCATACTTTAAGTCCGCGCAACAAAAATAAAATCATCAAAATCAATTGCGCGGCCCTGCCGCGCGAATTGATCGAGAGCGAATTGTTCGGCTCGGTCAAAGGCGCCTTTACCGGGGCGCATTCCGATCGCGAAGGATTATTCCGGCAGGCGGAAGGAGGCACGCTGTTTTTGGATGAGATTTCAGAGATGCCCGCCGACACGCAGAGCAAATTGCTGCGGGTGCTGCAGGACCAGGAAGTGCGTCCGGTGGGGGGCAAAACGACGTACAAGTCCAACTGCCGGATCGTGGCGGCCACGAATCGCCAGCCCGAAGCGGCGATTAAAGAGGGGAAACTGCGGGAAGATTTGTTTTATCGCATCAGCGCCATTTCAGTTCATTTGCCGCCGCTGCGGGAGAGGCGGGACGATATCATGCCGCTGGCGGGCGTTTTCCTGAAGCGATTCGCGGCCCAGGCCAATCGTGATATTCAAGGCTTCGCCCAGGCCGCCATTGATCGCATTACCGATTTTGACTGGCCGGGCAATGTGCGCCAGTTGCAAAACGAAATCCAGCGGGCCGTCCTGTTGTGCGAAGGAATGGAAATTGACACCGCCGATTTATCCATCAGCAATTCGAAAGTCTCGGAAATGTCCGAAGAAACCGATTCGGGTTATACCCTGCTCGAGAGCGTCGAACGCAACACCATTGTGCAAACGCTCAAAGCGGCCGAAGGCAATAAATTGGAGGCGGCCAAACGACTGGGGATCGGACGCCAAACGCTCTACAATAAACTCAAGGCGTACGGCATTGAGGTTTGAGGCGAATGCCGGCCCGCCATGTTTCAAGATGCCATTCGCCGCGCGCCGCTTCCCGGGAATGTCGCGCACATGTCCACCCGCGAACTCCGAGAGGCATTTCTAATCGAAAAGATTTTTGAACCCGGGCAAATCACCGGGACGTTCACGGATTTGGACCGCCTGGCGGTTGGCGGGGCGATGCCGCTCGGGCCGCTCTCGTTGCCCAACCACAAGGAAACCGGCGCGTCTTATTTCCTGGAACGCCGGGAACTGGGCATCATCAACGTGGGAGGAGGCGGACGAATCGTTGCGGACGGCAAATCGTTTGGCCTGGACACCCTGGATTGCGCCTATCTTCCCAAAGGCACAAAATCCGTTTTGTTTGAAAGCGCGAACCCCAAGACTCCCGCGAAATTTTATTTTCTAAGTTGTCCGGCGCACGCGGCGCTTCCCGCGGGCATGGTGAAGGCCAAAGACGCCGCGCC
Source organism: Limisphaerales bacterium (assembly GCA_050737335.1). Lineage (GTDB taxonomy): Bacteria > Verrucomicrobiota > Verrucomicrobiia > Limisphaerales > UBA11358 > UBA11358. Next base: position 4,487 of record JBOHXA010000081.1, read on the forward strand.
CGTTGCCCTTGGTTCGCCGTCCGCCGCGAACAAACGCACCATTTACAAGTTCATTCATCAGGGCGGGATTCCAAGCTGCCAACTGGTCATGGGCTTTACGGCGTTGGATGAAGAGAGCGTGTGGAATTCGTTTCCGCCGCATACGCATTGGCGCCGCTCGGAAATCTATTTTTATTTCGACCTGGGCGAAAAAATCCTCGCGCATTTCCTTGGTGAACCCCAGGCCACGCGGCATTTGTTCGTCCATAATGACCAGGTTGCCCTCTCGCCAAACTGGTCCATTCACTGTGGCTGCGGCGAGGGCAATTACAAATTTATTTGGGGCATGGCTGGCGAAAACCAGACGTTTGATGATATGGACCCCGCCAGGCCGATTGATTTGAGATAAAGCCTTCGCCCGGTTCATTTTAGTGCCTGCGACAGGCGGCGCCGAACCCCGGGCACACACCGACTTGTGCCCTAACGACAAGCAACCAATATTACCGGCTTGCACCCCCTTGACAGAATATGGCCGCTCCCAACCCGCCCGTCAAAAAACCATGGACATTGCTGCTGAGAGAATTTTTTGCCTGTGGCGCGGAGCGAGAAGCGGCCATGTCCTTCATAGACCTGGACGCGACGAATTTACAGGATTTACATTAAAAGCGACGACCATCGCCATCCTGTGGCGTTGTATCTGATTGTGCGATTGACGTGAGCGACATGGAACGAACATGGGAGGACGTCACACTTTTTTGAAGATCGGGAAAGAAACAGGAACCGAAGATGGATTTCACCTGGAAAGCGGTTTTTACGGCGAAATTCGAGTGTTTGGGCCAGGATCGTTGGAAACGGGTCGAGCCTTCTGGCCCAATTGCTTTTTTACAATTGAATTGTTTGCAGTATCGTTATTCCCATGAACTGTGTGGTGACAGCCGGGCCAACTTTTGAACCCCTGGATGAGGCTCGTCGTCTCACTAATTTTTCCACGGGCCGTCTGGGGACTGAATTGGGCAACTACCTCACCGCCCGGGGCCACAGTGTCACGTTGCTCCTGGGTGAGGCCTCGGTGTACTCGGGGTATCGCAAGGCACGACGCGTTGAAACGTTTACGACCACCTCCGATTTGCGGGACAAATTGAAATCGCTATCCGCCAGGAAGGTGGACGTCATTTTTCACGCCGCGGCCGTGAACGATTTTTCGATCGGTCGGATTTTTGAATCAAATAACGGCGGCAAACTTTCCGAGATGAAGGAGATGAAGAAAATATCTTCGCGGCGCGGCAGATTGCTTGTCGAATTACTACCGACGACCAAAATTATCGGCGAACTTCGCGGATGGTTTTCCAAAACGAAAATCGTCGGATGGAAGTTTGAGGCGGATGGCAGCCGCGCCGACGCGCTGGCGGCCGCGCAAAGGCAGATTGCCGACTGCTCGACTGACTTGTGCGTGGTCAATGGTCCCGCGTACGGAGACGGTTTTGGGCTTGTTGGCGGCATTGGCGCGCCAGGTCATTTGCCCAACCCTCCTGTCCTCTTCGACGCCCTTGAGAAATTCGCGCGCGCCGCGGCGTAAGGGTATGGCCGCGGGCTGATGCCTCCATGGCCTTCTTGAATTGCTTTCGGCGTCCTGATATACGATATGGGTGACCAGGGACAGAAAGGCCTTTACTTTGATCGAGCTGCTAGTGGTAATTGTGATTATCGCCATCCTTGCCGCGATACTGCTTCCGGTGCTCAACAACGCGACCTCGGCGGCGAAGCGGACGCAATGTTCGAACAATGTGCGCCAGATCAACATGGCCATCCAGATGTATGCGGATGATCACGGCGATGAATTTCCGTACAGCGGCAGCCCGCTTTATTATTCATACAAGCCAAGCATCATGCCCTATATCAGCCAGGTTTCTTCGACCAATCAAAGTTCCTTCACCAACCAGGCAGTATTCGTTTGTCCATCCGACCCCTTGCTCTATACGCTGGCATTGACCTATAATTCCAGCTATGGGTTTAACGGTGTTGAGCGGACGAACAACGATTACGGCATGGCGGGCCGATTGTTTTCGACCGTGCATGATACTGCAAAGACGGACCTGAATGGCGAAATTTGCGGGGGCTTGGGGCAAAGCTGGCACACCAAACCGGTCCAGCAACAGCGTCCGGATGCGCAGGGGGTCGGCGGCTTCGTGGACGGGCACGTCAGTTACGTGAAAATGTATTGGGACGGGGCCAGCGGGGTTAACGGGTTTCCATTCTTTTACGAGCCACCTGCGAGCTATGAATACAAGTGGACCGCCAACTAATCCATTGCCCATTTCAAACGCGATGAAAACGAGCTTGTGTCACTGGCCATTAGCGGTGATTGGCTGGGCAAGCTTTGTCGTTTCATTTTTTGTGCCGGCTTTTGACCAAATGGCCGGCTGGAAGGCGGCCGTCCTGCAGCAATCGTTTTGGCAACCGGCGAGCCATGGAAACGTGCTGGCCGCGCATTACATGCTGCTGGCGCTGGCAAATCTGGCAATGCTTGTATCACCGTATTTCATCATTCGGGGAACGCGCGACGGAGCGTGGGTCAGATGGCTGCGCGGAGTGAGCCTTGCGGCGGCGGTATTGGTGTGGTTGTTTCCCGTTGAGATGATGCGCATTGGCATGGCCCGGGATTTGAGAGTGGGATTTTATCTTTGGGCCGCGTCATTTGTCCTGATTTTCGTCGCGGCGTGGATTCAACCGGCGCCGGCGAAGGTCAACGCCGAACGGCCGGGTTGAGCGGGGTTTCTTGCGAGCGAGAGCGGGGCGGCGCAGGCCCTTCGCGCCGCAAGACGCGAGCGCATTTTGTGATCCCGGACAATTCAAAGGAAAGATCCGCCGGGCATTTATTTCAACGTGATTGGCAAAAATTCGGTGGTGACATTTCATCGGATCAAATCATAATCGCTGGCCATGAAGATTTTGCTCACGACGACTTCGTTTCAGGACACGCCCGGGGAGCACCATGATTTGCTTGGCCAGACCGGATGGGAGATTATTCGCGCGCGGGGGCCGTTGAACGAGGCCGATACGCTGGCGCTGGTGGGCGAGGTGGACGGTTACATTTGCGGTGACGACGCGATTACGCGCAAGGTGCTGGAAAAGGGCAGGCCCAAGCTGAAGGTCATCAGCAAATACGGCATTGGCGTGGACAAAATTGACGTCAAATCGGCAACTGAATTTGGCATTCCCGTGCTTTTTACGCCAGGGGTGAACCATACCACGGTGGCCGAGCACACGTTTTTGTTGTTACTGGCGCTGGAGAAGAATTTTCTATTTCACACGGATTCGACCCGCAGCGGAGGATGGAAACGCAAGACCGGCCATGAGTTGATGGAGAAGACAATCGGCATCATCGGACTGGGGCGCATTGGAAAGGAAGTTGCGATACGCGCACGGTCGTTTGGAATGAAAACGATCGCGTTCGATCCGCATTTTGATGAAAAATTCGGCGCTGAATACGGCGTACGACGCGCCAATTCGCTTGAGGAGGTCTTCAAGGGATCCGATTACATTTCGCTTCACACGAATCTCACGCCGGAAACACGGGATATGATTAATGCCGCCAGCATCGCCAAAATGAAAAAGGGCGTTTTGATTTTGAACTGCGCGCGCGGTGAAATTGTAAAAACGGCCGATATGATTGCCGCGCTCAAATCGGGTCAGGTTGGAGGTTACGGCACGGACGTTTTGGACCACGAACCCCCGGCGGCGGACCATCCGCTTTTGAAACTGCCGAATGTCGTCTGCACGCCGCACGTGGCATCGCGGACGTTTGAAAGCGTGGAGCGGCAGGCAACGACGAGCGTGAAAAATCTTATCCTGGCGATGAAGGGTGAAAAACCGATTGCGCAAGTGAATCCAGAAGTGCCGGTGAAAGAATGGGAATCGCGGCCGGCATAAATGCTTATGAAGTTGCTGGCATCCAGACGTGGTTGGCTGGCTCATTTCGAGAGAACGGGGGTCGGGGAGGAAATTGGCGGCGCCATCCGAGCCGATGGAAATCTAACTTAGGTGTCGTTCCATAATGCCCGACGACGAAACATTTCTTCAGCAATTTGAAGCAGGGACATGGCCGCTTGAGAGCATGCATCATCGCGAGCACGTGAAGCTCGCTTATCTTTATCTTTGCCGATATCCATCTGAGGAGGCAACGAGGCGGATCCGTTCGAGCATCAAGAGGTTCAACGCCGCTCACAACGTGCCGGAGGGTCCTGATCGCGGTTATCACGAAACCATGACGCAGGCGTGGATGCGCTTAATATTTTGCGCGCTTACGGAATTTGGACCCGCCGAGAACTCGGACGCATTCGTTGACAAGCATACGCAACTGCCAGCGAAACGCGCCTTATTGTTTTTCTATTCGAGAGACCACATCATGTCGGCGGAAGCCAAACAGCGATTGGTGGAACCGGATTTAAGTCCCTTGCCGGAAAGCCAAAAAACACCGCAAGCCTGGAAATGATTTTATGCCTGAAATCTATTATATCGTTCCCAAAGAGACGCATGATGCTCTCATCAAAAAAGCCTATCTGTACCGAGGTTACAGTGAGGAGGAAGCGGCGGCGGGCGCGCGCTTTTGCTCGAACGCTTCCTGGTACGGCATCCGCACCCACAATGGGATCAAGGCGCTTCACCTGGATGAATTGTTCGGCAGCAAAGTTGGCCGCTGGAAACCAGGGGCAAAAATAGAAAAAAAGCCGTCGCGTTTCGCCGCGGCCGAGATTTGGGACGCGAATTTTAAGCTCGGACAGGCCGTCGCATACGAGGCAATGGATACCTGCATCAAACTTGCCGACCAATACGGCGTGGGCATGGTGAGCGTGGACAATGCCACGCATTATCTTTGGGGCGGGGGATACGTCATGGAGGTCGCGTTGAAAGGTTACCTCGCCTATACGAATTGCACGTCCGCCACGTCCGAGGTGGTTCCGTTTGGCGGGAAAACGCCGACGATGGGCACCAACCCGCATTCGTGGGGGTTCCCCACACAAGAGGCCATCGGTTTTCCCATCGTCATTGATTGGGCGACATCAACGGTTGCCATGGGAAGAATCCAGGTGATGAAACGCGAAGGCAAAGCGCTGGCGGCGGGTTGGGCTGTGGATGCGGAAGGTGATCCCACGACGGACCCGCACAAGGCGGTCGCCTTGCTCCCATTTGGCCTGCATAAAGGCTACGGGCTTGGGCTGATTGACGAATTATACGCGGCGTACATTGGCGGCGGCCTGCCACAAATCCGGGGCACGGCGCTTGGCGATCCAAAGGAAAAACGCGCGTCCACCTTTTATTTTCAAGTGATCCATCCGGATGCCATCAATGGAAACAACTTCGCAAACAACCGGACCCAAATCCAAAACGTCAAAGCCATTTTGGCCGACATTCTCGGGCATGGGAACGAAAAGTCCATCCTGCCGGGCCAGCCTGAAGCGAATTCCGGGGCGCTATCAAAAAAACATGGCGGCCTTTTGTTTACGCAGGCTGAAGTTGAGGAGTTCAAT
>JBOHXA010000082.1:0-2575 GCA_050737335.1 Limisphaerales bacterium
GACCTGGCGCGCGGGTGTTTAACGCCTATCCCCTCATGCATACGACTGCTCTCTATCAGGGCCAGCGAGCCGCGGACAACACCAATCGCGTATTTATTCTTACCCGCTCGGCCTGGGCCGGGCAGCAGCGGAATGCGGCGGTTACCTGGTCAGGGGACATCAACGGGGATTTTCCAACGCTGGCGCGGCAGATTGCCGTGGGGCTGAATTTTTCGATCAGCGGCATTCCTTATTGGAACACGGATACCGGCGGTTTCAATGACAACTCCCCGGGTAACGTCGCCTATGACGAACTATTCACCCGTTGGTTTCAATTCAGCGCGTTTTGCCCGATGCTTCGCATTCACGGCAACCATAACAAGGCAATCTATTTGTTTCCCGCCTCCACGGAAACCAATCTCATTCGTTTCGACGAGTTGCGTTACCATTTGATTCCCTACATCTATTCGGTGGCCTGGATGGTCACAAGCCAGGGCTATACCCTGATGCGCCCGCTGGTCATGGATTTTCAATCCGACACCAATGTTTTTGATATTCCCGACCAGTATATGTTTGGTCCGGCCCTCATGGCCTGCCCGGTGACGGTGGCGGGCGCGACCAACCGCAACGTTTATCTTCCGTCCGGGACCTTCTGGTACGACTTTTGGACCGGCCAGACCAACACCGGCGGCCAGACCATCAGCGCGGCCGCGCCCATCAGTATCATGCCTCTTGAAGTCCGCGCCGGTTCGATCATTCCCTTCGGCCCGCCGATTCAATATGCCATGGAGGACCATGACCCAATTGAACTGCGCGTCTATCGCGGCGCCCACGGCAGCTTCACGCTCTATGACGACGAAGGCGACAATTACGATTATGAATCAGGGGCCTATTCGACCATTCCCATCACCTGGAATGACGCCACGGAAACGCTGACCATTGGCGCGCGCCAGGGCAGTTATCCTGGAATGTTGACTGCCAGAACCTTTCATGTCGTATGGGTTTCTCCAAACCATGGGACGGGCATTGACCAAACCCCGACGCCAGACGCCATCGTTACCTATAATGGAAATCCAATTCAGGTTTATGGCGGCAACTGAACACGATTCGATGGTAATATGAAAAGTCCACAAAAAATGAGTTGTCCCAACGCAAAAAGCCAGATCCTTTTGTGTCTCCTGGCGCTGGGGCTTTTGGCAATGCCGGTCCTCCGGGGCCAATCCTCCGCAAATGTCTCCATTGAGGTAAACCAGCCGGGCGCGGTCGTCAGTTCCAATCTCTTCGGCATTTTCTTTGAGGAAATCAACTTCGCCGGTGAAGGCGGCCTCTACGCTGAAATGGTCCGCAATCGCGCTTTTTCTGCTTCATCCACTCCATCCTATTGGTCAATGATCACGCAGGGCACGGCGACCGGGACGATGACGGTGGACCCGACCCAGCCGTTGAATACCAACATTCCCAATTCATTGAAACTCACAATGACGAGCGGCGTTGGCAGCGTGGGAGCCGCCAACGCGGGTTATTGGGGCATGAACCTGCAGGCCGGAGCCGCCTATAACCTGAGCTTTTATGCTCTGGCCGCTCCCGGTTTCGATGGCGCCATTGTCGCGCAGCTTGAAAATGCCGCCGGGACCGTCGTCTATGCCCAGGCAACTTTCAGCGGACTGATGGGAAGCTGGCAAAACCAGACCGCTTCTTTGGTCCCGAACACAACTGACACCAACGCGCAATTGGTCCTGAGCATTTCGCAACCTGGGACTGTCTGGCTGGACGTGGTTTCGCTCTTTCCCGCCTCCACCTACAATGGCCGCGCCAATGGCCTTCGCCCCGATTTGTCGAAAATGTTGGCGGCATTGCATCCCTCTTTTCTGCGCTGCCCCGGAGGCAATTTTATCGAGGGGGCCAATATCACGAATGCGGTCCGATGGAAGAAAACCATCGGCCCTATTTCACAAAGGCCCGGCCATTTAAACGACGCGTGGGGTTACTGGACCGACGACGGATACGGCGTGGACGAAATGTTTCGCCAATGCGAGGACATGGGTATGACGCCGCTCTATGCCATTAACGCGGGTCTGGCCCTGGGATTCAACGGCAATACCAACAATACGGTGCCTTTGGATCAAATGGGACCGTGGGTGCAGGATGCGCTGGACCTGATTCAATACGCCAACGGCGCCACGAACACGACCTGGGGCGCCTTGCGCGCGGCTAACGGCCATCCCGCGCCCTATAGCCTGCAATACATGGAGATAGGCAACGAAAACGGCGGTTCCTATTACGATGACCGATACGCGCTTTTTTACAACGCCATCAAATCAAGTTATCCGTCCATGCATTTGATTGCCCCGGATTGGGGCGGAATACCCGAAACCGCGCCGGTCGAGATCGAAGACCAGCATTACTATTCGAGTCCATCCACTTTTATTTCCTATGCCTCAATGTATGACAGCTATAATCGCGCGGGTCCAAAGGTGTTTGTCGGGGAGTACGCGGTGACATCGGGTTACGGCACGTATGGCAATTTGTCCGCTGCTTTGGGCGAAGCCTCGTTTATGACGGGAATGGAGAGGAATTCCGACGTGGTGCTGATGGC
>JBOHXA010000083.1:0-6485 GCA_050737335.1 Limisphaerales bacterium
CCGCAATCCGGCGCGCTCGCGGCCAGCGCCTCGACGTCGCGCGAGGATTGGATCAGCCCCAGGCCGTCGCGCAGCCATTGCACAGCCGCGCCGCCAACAAACACGCTGCCCTCCAGCGCATAGTCGGTGCGCCCCTCCAATTGCCAGGCCATGGTTGTAACCAATTGGTTGCGCGAGATTGTCGGCCTCGCGCCGAGATTCATCAGCATGAAACAACCAGTCCCGTAGGTATTCTTTGCCTGCCCTTGTTCGAAGCAGGTTTGGCCAAACAACGCCGCCTGTTGATCGCCGGCCACGCCTGCAATCCGGATCGGCGCGGAAAAAATTTCTCGCCGCGTTTCTCCAAACACCCCGCTCGAAGGCCGCGCCTGCGGCAAAACTTCCCTCGGAATGTCCAGCATACGCAGCAACTCTTCATCCCAATCACGCGTGTGGATGTTGAAGAGCATCGTCCGGGAAGCGTTTGTCACATCCGTCAGGTGGAACGCGCCGCCCGTGAGATTCCATATCAGCCAGCTATCCACGGTGCCAAAGGCCAACTCGCCACGGTTCGCCCTCTCTCGCGTCCCCGGCACGTGATCGAGTATCCAGCGCAACTTGCTGCCGCTGAAATACGCGTCAATCACCAGACCCGTTTTCTCTCGAATCAAATCGCCTTTGCCTTCGCGCTTTAGCTCTTCGCAAAAGCCGGCAGTTCGCCGGTCCTGCCAAACAATCGCGTTGCAGACGGGCTTGCCGCTGCGGCGGTCCCAAACAATCGTCGTTTCCCGCTGATTCGTGATGCCAATGGCCGCAACGTCCCTGGCGGGCACGCGCGCATCCTCCAGCGCCTTGCGAGCCACCGCCAATTGGCTGTTCCAAATCTGTTCCGGGTCGTGTTCAACCCATCCGGTTTTGGGAAAAATCTGCGGAAATTCCATCTGCGCCATTGCGTAAACCCGGCCGTTCTGGTCGAAGAGGATGGCCCGCGAACTGGTCGTGCCCTGGTCAAGCGCCAAAATGAAAGACATGATTTGCTCAAAGAGTTAAAGAGTTGAAGCATTGAATCAACCTTTTTAGGAAACCGGCGCGCCGCGGGATTCCTGCCGTCAAACGCCATGGGCCGCCACCCTACTCCGCTCAAAACCGCAAAGTGATTTGAACGCCCTTCCCGTCAGGACCGCTTGACCGGCGTCATTCCCGGCTTTATTTTGCTTTGATGTCGAATGCAAAGAAAAAGGGCAAAGCCGTCATGTTTGGCGTTGGATTGGACTCTGACGGCCATAAGCGTGTTACCACTGGCGAAAATTTTGCCCTGATTGGCGGGACCGAACAGACACACGAAGCCATGACTGAAACGGTGATCAAAATCAACGAGAAGATCAAATCACTCGGCAAGCAACTTGAAACGATCAGCGGCAATGAATTCGACGATATCGCTGAGGAAGCCGGCCTCAAAAAAGTCGCGCCGCGGAAACGTTAATTTTTCCGCAAAGGTAATGGAATAGGCGTTTTGCCGGTTCATAGTGGCTGCATTTCCCAAACAAAGTCGCGCAGGCCCCCGCCCGTCCGGAAGCGCGCCATTTGCAAAAGAAGTTGGCGCTCTGGAAGCCTGTCCCGCTAAAATCAGCCAATAAAGGCGGCATGCACGGCTTTCATGGCCGCTTCGCCTTTGGCCAGGTCAATCACCACTGAAATCTTGATTTCGCTGGTGGAAATCATATCAATGTTCACTCCCGCGTCGGCCAGCGTTTCAAACATTTTGCCCGCCACGCCGGTGTGCGATTTCATGCCCACGCCGACGATCGAAAGTTTGCCGATTTTTTCGGACGTGATCACATCGCGCAACCCCACTTTGCTTTTCAGGGCTTCAATGACTTTTTGCGCCTTGAGTAAATCGGCTTTTTCGACTGTGAATGAGATATCCGTCTGCGGCGCGCCTGTGCCGTGGCTGATGTTTTGGACGATCATATCTATATTCACGGCCGCGTCGCCCAGCGCCTTGAAAATTTTCGCAGCCACGCCGGGTTTGTCCGCCACGCCTACGAGCGTTACTTTGGCCTGGTTTTTGTCGAGCGCGACGCCGCGCACCACCACGCCTTCCATGCTTTTGGTTTCTTCTTTCACAATGGTTCCGGGGTTATCGTTTAGACTGGAACGGACTTCAAATACAACTCCAAACTTCTTCGCAAATTCAACCGAGCGCGACTGCATGACCTTGGCGCCCAGGCTGGCCAGTTCGAGCATTTCGTCATAGGAAATTTCCGTGAGCTTTTGCGCCGCCGGCACGACGCGCGGGTCAGCCGTATAGACGCCGTCCACGTCCGTATAAATCTGGCAAAGGTCCGCCTCGAGCGCCGCCGCAAGCGCAATCGCCGTCAAATCCGAGCCGCCGCGGCCCAGCGTCGTCACCTGGCCATCCGGTGTTTCGCCCTGGAAACCCGCCACAATGACCACGTTGCCCTGATTCAAAAGGTCATGGACTTTTTTGGGCGTGATGTTATGGATTTTTGCCTTTGTGTGAACGCCGTCGGTCGTGATCCCCGCCTGGGGGCCGGTCAGTGAAACGGCGGGCACGTCGAGGGCATGCAGCGCAATGGCGGTCAACGCGATGGTTTGCTGTTCCCCGGTGGCCAGCAACACGTCCATCTCGCGCTCGCTGGGCAGGGGCATGATTTCACGCGCCAGCTTGATTAAATGGTCCGTCACGCCGCTCATCGCCGAAACCACCACCACCGGTTGGTCCCCGTGCGCGCGGTAATCCGCTATCCGCCGCGCCACATTCTTGATGCGTTCCGGATTGCCTACCGACGAGCCGCCATATTTTTGGACGATCAAAGCCATGCGTTTCCGCTTTTTGTTGCGGAGTTCCCCACCTCGACCGCTTTCTTTTCTTTCCAGAATAAAAATGTTGCTTTCCACCATTCTGGCAATTCCGCAGCCACATCGTTATGACGCGCTCCCGCAATGATCTGCAAATCTTTTGGGCCGGCGTAGCTCTTAAATAAACGGATGCCGGAAGCCGGACTGATCACCTCATCCTCACCCGCCACGACAAACTTGACCGGTCCATGATAACTTTTGAGGGTTTTTTCGGGATTAAAGCGGTCAAGCAAAAGAAAATAACTCGGGAGAAACCATATTGTATGCTGCGCAACGGAAGCCAGGTTATGATAAGGAGCGAACAATGCCATGCCTGCAATTTCCATCGGATGCTCTTTCGCCAGGTCGCAGGCCACTCCCGTGCCAATGGATTCACTCACGATGTATCTCGGCGCGTTCGCGGGAAGAAGCTGAAACGCTTCCCCGGCGGCGGCGTCAAAACTTTTCTTGCTCGGCGACCCTTCGCGCGCGCCGTAGCCGGGATATTCCAGAATAAAAACATCCGCATTCACGGCCTCGTGAATCGGTCGCGCCAGGTAACCGCGGTTGATGGCGCATCCCGCGTTGCCATGAACAATCAAAACGCTGCCGATGGATGCCCCGTTCGCCGGAATTTTCCAGCCAATGATTTGGCCTGAAGCATTTTTCCATGGGATAAAACCCTCGAGGGCCGCTTCCTGAACCGCCGCCTCCGGCGAAAGCTTTGTCGGAACATAAAGCAGCCGTCGCTGCGCCGCGCATCCGCACGCGCAAAGCACAGTACAGACCAAAAAAGACGTCATCAACATGCTTCGGCTGCGCTCATTCCAAACATTCATCGTCAAATTGGATCGTCGTTTGGAGGAACACCTTACTCCTTCTTTCCCGCCTTGACCTCGATATAAAGCTCCCGCAACTGCCGCGGCGATACCGGCGCGGGCGAATCGGTCATCAAATCCACGCCTCTGGCCGTCTTCGGAAAGGCGATGACGTCGCGGATGCTTGACGTGCCGCAAAGAATCGCGATCATCCGGTCAAAGCCAAGGGCAATGCCGCCGTGCGGCGGCGCTCCGTAGCGAAACGCCTCCAGCATGTAACCAAACCGCAACTTCGTTTCCTCCGGCGAAATCCGGAGCACGTCCTCAAAAATGGTCTTTTGTACGTCAGGCTGATGAATACGAATGGACCCGCCGCCCAGTTCAACCCCATTCACCACAATGTCATAGTGCTGGCCGCGCACGCGCCGGGGTTCGCTTTTCAACAGTGGAACGTCTTCGGCGACCGGCGCCGTGAACGGATGGTGGCTCGAATACCAGCGGTTTTGCTCCTTGTCAAAGCTCAACAATGGAAAATCCACCACCCAAAGAAAATCAAAGCGATTGGGTTCGATCGTCAGCTTGCCTTGTTCGCGCAGGACCTCCGCGCAGTAAAGCCGGATCTTGCCGAGAATTTCACAGGCATTGAGCCATTGATCCGCGGCGAACAAAATCAGATCGCCTTCCTCGATCTTCAACTTTGATTTCAGCGCCGTTTTCTCGGCCTCGCTGAAAAATTTCACGATGGGCGACTTCCATTCGCCATTCTCGACCTTAATGTACGCCAGGCCTTTTGCGCCGAAACTTTTGGCGTATTCAGTCATGGTTTCAACCTGGCCTTGCGTTGCGCCGGCCAGTCCCCGGGCGTTGAGCGCTTTCACCACGCCGCCGCTCGCGACGGCGCCGGAAAACACTTTGAACGCGCTCCCGCGAAATTCTTCGGTCAAATCCACCAACTCCATCCCGAAACGTGTGTCAGGTTTGTCAATGCCGAACCGGTTCAATGCTTCTTCGAACCGCAGCCGCTTAAACGGCGTCGAAACGTCCACTCCCCGCGCCACTTTCCAAATCTTTTTAAGCAGTCCTTCCACCAAATTGTATATGTCTTCCCGCTCGATAAAGGACATCTCAATGTCCACCTGTGTGAACTCAAGCTGCCGGTCGGCCCGCTGGTCTTCGTCGCGAAAACAGCGGGCAATTTGGAAATATCGTTCGATGCCGCCGACCATCAGGATTTGCTTGAACTGCTGCGGCGATTGGGGCAACGCGTAAAACGTCGCCGGTTCCCGACGGTTCGGTACAAGAAATTCGCGGGCGCCTTCGGGCGTGGATTTGAACAAAATCGGTGTCTCAACTTCCAGAAAACCCTCTTCATCCATGAATTGGCGCAATGCAATGGCCGCTTTACTTCGCACTCTCAAATTCCGCGCCATTTCGGGCCGGCGCAGATCCAGATAACGGTATTTCAGCCGGAGTTCCTCATTCACTTTGCTCGCCACCTCGGGGTCATCCACGGGAAAGGGCAGCACTTCAGCCATGTTCAAGACGTCCAGCGTTTGTGCCATGACTTCGACTTCACCCGTGCCGATTTTGGGATTATTCGTGCCGGCGGGACGCTGACGGACTTTGCCCGATATGCTCACCACGCATTCGCTCCGCAGTTTTTCCGCCCGCGCAAAAACCTCTCCCGGCAAATCTGATGGATCGAAAACCGTCTGCGTGCGGCCTTCGCGGTCGCGAATATCAATGAAGATCAGGCCTCCGAGATCGCGCCGGGAATGGACCCAGCCCGAAAGGGTCACGGATTGCCCGATGTGCGATGGGCGCAATTCATTGCAATGATGCGTGCGTTTCATTTAGTTATGTGCGCTATGAAGCGAATGGACAAAATGCGTGAAAATCAACGGAATTTCAACCTTGTTTTCGTGGCGGCGCGCGCGCGGGGCGCATCTCAGTTTTTCGAGGGGTCGAAATGGCGGTTATGAGGAAAAAAGAACACGCCATTGGTCGTTCCGCCAAAACGTTTCCAAACAGAGGGATATTTGAGCGCGGCGGCCCGGCAGGTTTGGCCGGGCATGCAAATTCGCGCGAAAAAGTCTTGCCGGATTCGCGGCCTGGAGTAGAGCTGGAATCGTCAATAGAAAAACGGGTCACTTACTCTAGGTGCGCGACATCACCTTGTGATCCGCCAATGTGCCAGCAACACCACAGGAAAGGCCGCATTTCAGGATTCCGTTCCTCAGCCCGGCATCAAGGTCATTCTGACGCTTGAACCGGCGGTTAACCTGTGCAACGTTACGGCGATGGAGGAATATCAGCCTATCGAGAATTACGGAATCATCGGAGATTTGACGACCACGGCGCTGGTCAGCATATCCGGTTCAATTGATTTCATGTGTTTCCCGCGATTTGATTCGCCAACGGTCTTTGCCGCGCTTCTGGATGCAAAACGCGGCGGGACCTTTCGCATTGCGCCGGCGCAGGGGGAATTTAAAAACCGACAGCGCTACTTTCCGGACACGAACATCCTGCTGACGCGTTACCTCGGGGAATCGGGCATCGCCGAACTTTCGGACTTCATGGCGATGCAACACCTGGGCCATCGCCATAACCTCGTGCGGCGAGTCAAGGTGGTGCGCGGTGAAATTGAATTTGAAATGGTTTTTTCGCCCAAATTTGATTATGGCCGCGGGCGGCACACCATTGAAAAAAAGCCGCGCCAGATGGTCTTCATCCCGGACAAGAAAAGCGTCCCTGCGCTGCTGCTGCGGGCGAGTGTGCCGCTTAAAGAAATCAATGGAGAAGCCCTGGCCCGGTTCAAGTTGAAAA
>JBOHXA010000084.1:0-1551 GCA_050737335.1 Limisphaerales bacterium
GAGCAACCGTCAGTTCCAAAATGAACCAGGACATGACCATGCTCATGAGCATGCCTAAAAGGGCGCGGCCAGGCCTGGGCGCCACCGGACCTCAAACGATCACCAATCAACTCTCTCAGGTCATTGATTTCAAAGTAGATTCATTGGAATAATTTGCGCGTGAGCATTTCCATTGAACACATCGCCATTCCTTCGCCAAATCCGGTCGCGCTCAAAAACTGGTATCAACGCGTGCTGGGCGCGGAGGAAATTTTTAATAACGGCCAAAATCCGCCCACCTTTCTAATCAGGCTGCCCGGCGGCGGTTGCTTCGAGATTTATGCCGCTGACGGTGTGCCTGAAAATCGCCGGAACAACAAACTGGCCGGCTTTCGCCATATCGCATTGCGGGTGGATTCGCTGGACGGGGCCAGGGCTGAACTCAAGGAGCGAGGAGTACAATTTTCTGAGCCAGAACGGCCCGCTGCCGGCGGCGGGCGGGTCCTCTTTTTTGAGGATTGTGAAGGAAATCTTCTGCACCTGGTCGAAAGGTCACCGGCTTGGAGTGACGCATAAAGGAATGGAGGGCGATCCGGGCGAATCGAATCCTGACCTTCTCGTTGCGAACGCCGCGTTTTTAGTAAGCTTTCCAGACCGGAAAAGAGCCTCGCAATTGAGCCCGATTCATATGAGCACGGCCATGTAAACTCTACTTTTCCACCGTTGTCATGCTTTGAAGGTTTTCGCAATCAGCTTCAGGATCGCCGCCTATCCATTCGGACGGCGAATCTTTCCACCGGACGGCTTGCGCGTGTCCGTCGGTGAAGCTCAATTGATAAACCGTACCGTGCCGTGTGGCGGGCATGTCCGGGATTTCGTTGGGCGTGCTCATGTCTACAACAAACAT
Organism: Limisphaerales bacterium; assembly: GCA_050737335.1. GTDB lineage: Bacteria > Verrucomicrobiota > Verrucomicrobiia > Limisphaerales > UBA11358 > UBA11358. Next base: position 887 of record JBOHXA010000084.1, read on the forward strand.
CGAGTCGTTAATCGTGCTGGCATCTTCATCAATCAGGCAGAACATTTGGGACGGTTGAAAAATTTGGCTTTCCTTGCGGAAAAACGCAAAGGTCAGCGTGCTGTCCTGGTCCGACGTGGTAAAATCGGTGTAGCCCGTTGGGTCGTCTTCAGTTCGGCCGGCCATCCACGAATTCATTGAATAACTGCGCAGGACGGGCCAGCCGCCCAGTGTTCCATGATCGGACGGACAATGGTAAACACCCGACGGTTTCGTGTATTGCCAGATCGCGCCCTGCTCCAGGGAGTAAATGTTCGTGCAATCGTATTGGGGGCTGGGGCCGTAATCACTCCCGCCGAGATCGGTCAGAGAGGCCCAGCCGGGGCACCAGGAATAGGGATTAACCGGATAATTGCCCCAGCCAGCTGGCCAGCATGAAACCAGTTCGCCGTTGTTATCGCCCGCGTAAAGGGCGCAGGCCGCGGTCAATTGCTTCAGGTTGTTGATGCACGCGATGGCTTGTGCCTTGGCTTGGGCCCTGGACAACACCGGCAACAATATCGCGGCCAAGATGGCGATGATGGCAATGACTACGAGCAGTTCAATCAACGTAAAGGCGTCCATTCGGGACACCTGATGACGGCAACCTCTACGCCGATTTGCCGTATCAATGCTCATGGGCACGC
>JBOHXA010000085.1:0-1693 GCA_050737335.1 Limisphaerales bacterium
GCAAATCCAGGGACTTTTTGGACTCATGAACGTGGCGCGAGGCTATTACGTCGAAGGCAGCAAAGGGTATTGCCCTGCCGACGCCGCTTGGCCCTGGAGGGTTCCTACGCCCCGGCTCTGGCGCGAATGCTTTGCCGGCCGCAGCCAAAAGTCCCTATCAGGAGGCCAGCGACGATCTCTGGGACTACGCGGGAATTAAAGTGCCCCCCAGTCAGATTCAGCGCGTGGCGCTGGAGATTGCTCCGGCGGTATCCGATTATGAATTGGTTAATGGCGTGGGAAGAAACTGTTTCCTTGTGTCTGCCGGAGTGATGATATATTAAACGTGCTCAATGAGCCAAAATCTTCCAAAAGTTTGGCTGGTTGCTTTTCGAAAACAGAACATTGGCCCGCACTTTCGGAAAATTGTTTCAAGGCGCTTCGGCCGTTTGTTAGCCAGGTTGACCGCGTTGGCCATCCTTGCATGGGTATGCCCGAGCCAGGCGGTTGTTTTGTGGACTGATTTAGGCACTACCCAGGTTCGTGATACGGGAATGGGCAACGACATTTTGGGCGGAGTATTGCAAAGAAATGATTCTTCCACGGATACGCTCTACTTCAAATTTCACGTTGATCCTATTTCGGATGCCAATACGGAGCTATATTTCGCGGCGTTCCAGTTGTTCGAAGGCGATCATGAACGCCTAGCGATTGGGAATTCGATGGAAGCCTGGGCCTATAGCGCTTTTGCCACGGGACAAAACGGGCCGACCAACCGGACGGACACTTTTATTGACCTGAATTCCGCGAGTCCCGAGCCTTCAGGCATTGGAACATTCCATACTTATGAGCTTGTTCATTCAGGCATCGAACGAACCATCGTCTTCAAAGTTCAATATGTGCGAGGCGGGCAGGACCTGGTGACAGCATGGTTGGATCCGGACCTGGGGCCGGGGTCCACTGAAGCAAGCCAGCCGGAGAGTCTGACGACGCATTTCGTCGCTGACGCCTCTTTTAATCAAATCCGCCTGCGGCACGGAGGCGGGGGTGGCGGATGGATATTCAGCGAGATGGCCATCGCGACTTCGTTTAACGATTTTATCAATGCAAGCGGATCCGGAACGGCGGGTGAAAAGCCATTTATGTTTCGTTCCTGGCAGCAGGAGCAGGGTTTGCCCGAGAATTATGTGCGCGCTTTGGCCCAAACACGCGATGGCTACATGTGGGTGGGGACGGATGAAGGTGTGAGCCGATTTGACGGTGTCAGTTTCTCTTCGCTTGGGCCCCAGGAAGGGTTTCAAGGAGGACCGGTGCAGGTATTATATGGCGACACGGCTGGTGCGCTTTGGATTGGGAGTTTGAACGGAGGGCTAAGCCGCTGGCAAGCCGGCAAACTCACAAGGTTTGCGGCGGGCGACGGATTGCCCTCGGATTCGGTTACCGCATTGGCTGGAGACGCAAGCGGAGATTTATGGGTGGGAACGCAGGCTGGTTTAGTCATATACAAAAATGGCCGTTTAATGCCATTAAAGGGATCGGGAATTTTTTCGGGAAAGGTTGTTACGACAATTTTCCGCGGCGGCACGGGCACCATGTGGGTGGGAGCGACCGGTGCAGGGATTTATGCATATCAAGCCGGCAGGTTCGTTCAGCTCAGGGACGCGGCACTGGATAGTTTGCTCATGGATCCCCATTGTCTCCTAGTGGATAAGAA
>JBOHXA010000086.1:0-7663 GCA_050737335.1 Limisphaerales bacterium
CGTGAAAACTCATGGCGCAATTCGCATGACACCGGCGCAAGCGGCTGGCGTGGAAAATAGCGCGTGGACGGTGATGGAGCTAGTAGAACGTTGTGGAGAATAAACAGGACTATCTGGCAAAAGTTCAGGTTGCAGTATCGCAATTGCACAATTGCGGAGCGACCTATTTAAAAACTGTGCCTGTCCATGAGGTTTTTCGCGGCGAAACGGTTTGGCAGGGGGATGTTGAGGTTTTCGACCTGACAGGGCATCTAAAGGCCAAACGCGCTTATGCATGGGCACATCTGGACGGGGCAAGCGATGAGCAAACACGATTCGTTGCCGTGTTGGAAATTCCGCCAGTGGATTCGGCTCAAAAGGCTGTACAGGTTCAAATTGTCAAAGACGTAAAAAGCGCAAGATGACGACAAATTACTTTAATACCTTAGCAGGTTTTTGCTTAATTTTTTTGCTCGTTATCACGAATGGTTGTGCGACCTATACCACTTTGGAAGCTGCTAAAGGGAACGGCAACGCCTCTCTTGTCGAGTTCACCCCAGATGATGGGAAATGGCATCCGCAATGGTATTTATTGCTACCGCTAGCAATTCCCTCTGACATAATTACCTCGCCAATTCAGATTTACTATCTTTCACAATTTAATGGGACGTAAATCCAAATTAGGACACTACCGATTCATGTCATGGATTTTATTGTGCGAATACTGAAAACATTCCCCGCGGTGATTTTTGCGGTGGCCATTTTTATCGCCGGTATCTGGCTGGGCGCCAGGTTTATCGCCAAATGGGGATCGGGCGTCCGTGAAGAGCCGACGGACTCTGTTGTGGACCAAATCCAGACCCTGTCCGACCTTGTGACGGTCAAATACGTCGTGGAAAAGGTCATCGTTTTGGATGACGCCAAATGGTATGGCGAAAGCCGTGTATTATTGCTGGCGCACGGCATCGTCAAAGCGGGAATTGATTTAAAACGGCTCAAGCCCGGCGACGTGGTAGTTTCGGGCAAATCCATTTCGATTCACCTTCCGCCGCCGGAGTTGACGGATGCCTATCTGGACGATCGGCAAAGCCGCGTGATTGATCACACCACCGGCCTGTTGCGCGACTTTGACAAGGACCTCGAACAGAACGCGAGGGAAGAGGCTGTGATGGACATTCGCGCGGCGGCAGTACACAACGGGATATTGAATGACGCCAGTGACAGGGCGCAATTAGAACTGGCGCTGTTCCTGCATGAGGCGGGTTATCAGGAGGTCCGGTTCAATGGAGGCAAACCTTATGTTCGGCCGATGGAAAGTGTGTCCCATTTTTAGAACGCGTCCCACTACAAATAGAAAGGGAAAGGCGAGGCTGGCTAGATATTGACGCGCAGATACCTGTGGCAGGAGTGAAGTTTAAGCAGCACCGTGGCATCCATACAGCAAAACGCCTGCCATTACTGTTCGTCATCAATCCGGACAATTTTGACCGGTTGCTCGGCCTCTTCCGCGCCGTTTTCAGCGGAAACTTTGAGGCGAATGGAGGTTGAGGGGGTGATCCTGAGTCCCTGCGCGCGCAACTGCATAAGATAGAGAGTGGCCGCCGGCGGTTGCGAGCGGCGATTCAACGTGTCTGGCACGCCGTTATTGGGGTGGGGCGGCTTTGACGCATTTAACTTTCTAGCCATGAAGCGGCTGACTGCAATTCACATGCCAGACAATGACAACGAATTGCCAGGCAAGATGAAACGGAGTGAAATCACCCGGCGAAAAGGCGACCGAACCCGGACACCAGGCGACATCGCTATTTTGACGCCGCGCGCCTGAACGCGGCTATGTAATCACTGTAGCTGATACCGTAATGCCGCAAATCCGGAAGAGTTTGTGGACGCAAAGGGTCAAACGGCTGCCAGTAATGCGCGCGAATCCCGGGCGAGAGGAAAACCTCCGAGCAAATGAAACAGCGAACGTCTGGACATGGCGTGAGCGCGAGGCTGAGACTGGGCCACGTCCAGTCAAACCGGCCGCCAATGGCGTTGGGATGCAACTCGCGCCCGAGCATGCCGTCGGCGGCCAGCACGGTCGAATGCAACGGCACAACTCCCTGGTGTGATGCCAGGATTTGTCGCATCCAAACGACGTCCCGCCACCAGGGAACCGTGGCGGAGATTTGCCAGAGCGATTGAGCCATCAGCAACGCAGCCGCCATAGATGCGAGGCGATTGGTCCTGGATTCGATCCATTGAGGACGGAACCGCGAAATCAAGGCGATGGGCAAAAGGGCCAATGGAACGAGCATGTCCAGAATGCGATGGTCATATTGGATGCCATTGTCGCCGCTATAGGGCAATAAGAGGGGCCATAAGCCCCACACCAGAATGGCCGTGAAAACGACGAAAATCCCGGGCTTGCGGGAAATAAGGCGCCAGGCGGTTTCAGAAAACGCCGCGGCGATGGCAAGAACAGTCCAGCCGACCGTCCAGCTTAATGTCCAACCCATATGCTCCAGCATCGCTTTCGAGCCGGCTTTGAAACCGGAAAAGTCGGCAAGATGCTCGGGCATCAGCACGCCGCACAATCCGACTGTGACGCTGGCGGCGAACAGCGACGCGGCGAGCAGAAAAATCGTCCAACCGGCGCGATTATTTTCTTTTCTCTCCGCATGGGCGCGCCATAACGCCAGCAATGAAAGCGACCCTGACAGGAACAATTGCGATTCGTAACAGAACAAGAGGCCCGTGGCGCACACGAGCAAAACGGCGGCCGTCCAGGGCTTGAGCGGTCGGGCGAACAGGATCACAAACAGCGCGGGCCAGAAAAGGGCATGCGCCAGAATATGCTCTCCCACGGCCATAAAGCCCGCGTTTAAATAACCCGCGGCGCAGCCGGCCATGACCAGCCAGAAGCGCCCCGGCGAAATCCGATAACACACAAGCAATGCCAGGGGCCACGGCAAAAAGCAGCCTAATCCAAACGCCAGCCGCAACCATGACAATTGCGTCACGCCGAGCTTGATCGCGAGCACCAGCGGAAGCGAATAGGCGTAATAAGCGAAATGCCGCGACCACATCAGCACCGCAAAATTTTGCGCCTGCACCACCCGCAGAAACTCATACGCGCCGTCGGCGTACAGACAGCGCGAGCTTAGAAGCTCTACCAGGACTGACAGCGCGAATACGCAACAGCTCAATCCCATGAGAGTTGAAATCTTCATTTTCACTTTTTAGTCTTCAGGCCCGGACCGGTATCACGTTGCTGTTCAGCAATGTTCGTGCCTGCGACAGGGAGCGAGGGTTTCAGCCTGTTTAGCCGTAACGATGAGTTGGCCCGGTCGTGTTTGCCCGATCTTTTTGGGCAAAGGCTCCGTCTTCGCTCCGAAGCTTCGCCGGACAGGTCGTCTTTCGGCGCTTACAGATCCACGAGGGATATGCGCGCGCGCCAGTCCTCGCATTGCCTAAAAATCCGCTTCGCAGCCACTTCCCTCGCAACTGCATGGTCACGGCATAGCTCTTCACCCAATGCGCCTGTCCTGACAGGCAGGATGCCTGTCCCACTCTCCGGCATGCGCCCGGTCAACGTTTTGCCAGCCGTTCCAGCAACTTGCCATGAATACCACCAAAACCGCCGTTGCTGAACACAACCACCACGTCTCCGCCTATGGCATGTTGGGCAACGTACGTGACAATGGCGTCGGCATCGGGCAAATAACCGGCCTCTTTTCCGGAATCTTTTAAATCCCGCATGAGCTTTTCGGGATTCAATCGTTGTTCCGGCGCGAGCTGGTCCAGCCGCGCCACTTGAGAGATGATGATGTTGTTCGCCAGGGCAAAGGCGCTGACCAGGTCACTTTGAAAGACATTCCTGCGCGTGGTGTTTGTACGAGGCTCAAAAATGGCCCAGATTTTTTCGCGCGGGAACTTCAGCCGCAGCGCTTCGATGGTCACCCGGATCGCCGTGGGATGATGAGCAAAGTCATCAATGATTGTAATACCGCCCGCGACGCCCCTGACATCCATGCGGCGTTTGACGCCGCGAAACGTCTCGAACGAGGATTGAATTTGCTTGTTCGAAAGCCCGAAATGTTTGGCGCAAGCGGCCGCCGCCAGCGCGTTGCGAACATTAAATTCGCCCACGAGATTGACCTGAAATTTGAAGCTGGGTATTTCAAACGCGCTCGCCGTTGGCGCGAGATTCAGATTAAACGCCTGGATGGAATTGTTCTCTCCGAGGCCGAAGCGTTTGACGGGGCAGAAATTCACGTCCAAAAGGGGCGCGAGATTTGGATCATCTCCATTGGCGAGCAGAAGGCCGTTATGAGGGATGATGCGGATGAAATGCGAGAAAGTCTTTTTGATGGCGGCCAGATTTTCAAAAATATCGGCGTGGTCGAACTCGATGTTATTGATGATGGCGGCCTCGGGCTGATAATGGATGAATTTGCTGCGTTTATCAAAAAAAGCCGTGTCGTATTCGTCACCCTCAATGATGACCCACTCGCTATCGGTGAATCGCGCGCCCTGGGAAAAGTTGCCGGGAATGCCTCCGATGAAGAAACTTGGATTCAGGCCGTTGTGCTCGAAGACCCACGCCAGGAGCGAGGTGGTGGTAGTTTTGCCGTGGGTGCCGGCGACGACGATCGAGCGTTTGCCGCGTATAAAAAATTCCCGCAGCAGGTCCGGCAGCGAGCAGTAGCGCAGTTTATGGTCCAGGATAAATTCCGCCTCCGGATTGCCTCGTGTGATTGCGTTGCCGACGACCACCAGGTCGGGCTTATGGCCCAGGTTCGCGGCGGCATAGCCGTTCATCACGGCAATTTTTTTGCCCGCGAGAAAGGACGCCATCGGCTCATAGACGTTTTGGTCCGAGCCGGTCACGGCAAAGCCCTTGTCCTGCATGGCGGCGGCCACGGCAGCCATGCCGGCGCCGCCGATGCCGACAAAATGAACGGATTTGGGTTCGGTGAACATAGAATCAAATTCAGTTTTGCCTTTCCTATCAAGCATCCGCAACCGTTACCGCGACAATTTTCTTTCCAATATCTCTCCCACGAGATTCGGATTGGCTTTGCCTTTACTCAGTTTCATGACCTGGCCCTTTAGAAAATTGAGCGCGGCGACCTTGCCGTTTTTGTAATCGGCCGCCGAATCGGGATTTGCGGCGATGGCATCGTCGCAGAGTTTTTCCACGGTGCCGGTATCGCTCACCTGGGCCAGCCCGCGTTCCTGGACGATGATTGCCGGAGATTTTCCAGTTTCAAACATTTCCGAAAAGACCCGCTGCGCGGCGGCGCTGCTGATGGTTTTCGCGTCCACCAGATTGACCAAATCGGCTATCGCCCCGGGTTTGAACTTCAGCCTGGCGAAAACAGCCGCGGACTCTCCTTCGGATTCTTCGACAAAGGATTGCTCGTCCGCTTTGGATTTCTCCGCCAGCCTGGCCCGCAAATTATTGATGAGCCAATTGGCAACGGCCTTGGGGTTTTTTGACTGTCTGGCAATCGGTTCAAAATAATTTCCCAAGGCCACGTCATTTTTAAACGTTTCAGCGTCGCCCGCGGGCAACTGATAATCGCGCATAAAGCGGCGCTTGCGGGCGAGCGGCAGCTCGACGACGCGGGCGGAAACCTGTTCAAGCCATTTCTGCGTTGGCTCGAAGGGCATCAAATCCGGGTCTGGAAAGTAGCGATAATCGTGAGCGTGCTCTTTGGTCCTCATATCTTCAGTCACGCCGGCCACGTCGTCCCAGCGACGCGTGGATTGGACGAGTATTCCACCGGTTCCGAGCACGTTTATCTGCCTGTGAATTTCATATTCGAGCGCGCGGCGCGCGCCCGAAAAGCTGTTCATGTTCTTGATCTCGATTTTCGCCCCCAATTCCGTCGTTCCTTTGGGGCGCACGGAGACGTTAACATCGCAGCGCACCATGCCTTTTTCCATGTCGCAGTCGCTAATGGCGCCGTACATCAAAATATCCTTGAGCGCGTTCAGGTATTCATAGGCGTGATCGGGGCCGCGGAGGTCAGGCTCGGAAACGATCTCCAACAGCGGGACGCCGGCGCGGTTAAAGTCCACGCCGCTGCTGCGCTCGAAATGGAAATTTTTTCCCACGTCTTCCTCGAGGTGGACGCGGGTAATGCGGACGCGGGAAAGCTCCCCTTTAAATTCAAATTCGACATAGCCGCTGCCGGCGCTGGGGCAGTCGTATTGGGTGATTTGATAGTTTTTGGGCATGTCCGGATAAAAATAATTTTTGCGGTCGAACCTGGCGGCGGGCGGTATCCGGCAATTCAAGAGCAGGCCGGTCAAAACGGTCAATCGCAGGGCTTCTTCATTGGCAACGGGCAGGACGCCGGGCAATCCCAGGCAGACGGGACAAACATTGGTGTTTGGCCCGGCGCCGAATGCATTGGCGCAAGCGCACCACATTTTTGATTTGGTGTTGAGCTGGACGTGGACTTCCAACCCGATGACGGCTTCGTATTCCATCGGGCGGAAGTTTAATTGGCGGAAGGCCGGGATGCACTTGGAATTTTGGGCGGCGGCAGGGACGACGTGATATTGGACCGGGGTTCCGATGCGTGGGGATGCCTACGGACGATTTTCCAAGGCAAACATCAAAATTGCCGCGGCCGTGCCATCCATGGTCGGTTCATTGGAAGAATAATCGTGGATGTCATCGTGGTACACGGCCGGGCCCTGAAATGCAGCGAGCGGATCCGGCTCACTGATGCGGACACCCTTTAAGGATTTGAAAATGCGATCATATACGGGGCCATCCACCAGAGCGCCACGGACACCGCGATTGAGGAGATGCGTCATGAGATGGACATTGCATGGGTAGAAGCTGCCAATCTCACTAAACATGGTCATGCCCCATGGATTGCGTCCCAGGAGCCAGTCATTTTGACCGGCGGCAAACTCATGATAACGCATGTCTCCGGTCATTTGTTCATACATCAGACATTGTGTCACGAGGGCGGCCACAAGATTGTCCGAGCACCAGATGAAGGGCACGCCCAGGCGATATGGATTTTGCACGCCTGCGCGGACGCATCGTTCGATTCCGGCGCGGTAATAACCGGCAAGAACCCGCTTGAAATGGCTATCCATCAGGTCGTACAGGCGGAAATGGCCCGCGTTCAGAAAAGGATAATACTGATAGTGGCCGGTTTGCGATTTGCCCATCCAATTATCATCGGCGGCGAGTTTCGCATAACGTTTGGCATCCAAAAGATAATGCCCTTGTCCGGTTGCGCGATAGAGTTCGGTGGCGCCCCATTCCATGTCCTGCGCCCAAATGGTCGGGGCGTAGCGATAAGGGGCGCTGAAGGAATTTCCCTGCTGGACGCCGGGTCTGGCCTTCCCCATTTCATAAACTTCACGCCCCGCCTGGAGACAACGCGCCGCAAAATCTTCTTGAGCTGGATCGTCCCGCCAAACTTGATACGCCAGAGCCATGGCTGCGGCGTAAGCGCCGGCCAAATTGGCGACGCCGGTGGATGCGCTCTTGTATTTGCCAAGGCCTTGCGGCCGTCCGTCCGCGAAATAAACCACCCGCGCGCCCCCTTTGCCCCAGCCATAATCAGCCGTGTCATTTTGCGGCAGACGCCAGCCGATATGGTCGCGGTCGTCGCCGACCTGAAAATATAACTGGTCGGGCGCGGGATGCATTTTCAGCATCCAATCC
>JBOHXA010000087.1:0-1162 GCA_050737335.1 Limisphaerales bacterium
ACTGCGGGTTTTACGCGCTTGCTAGGGCAAGCCGCGTTTTACCACCCCGTCCGCTCATGGCTCATATGGGCCAATGATTTTCGGGCCGGTGTGGCGAAACCATTTAGCGGGAGCGTCATCCCGCTCAGCGAGCGCTTCTTCAGCGGGGGTGCGGACAGCCTGCGAGGCTTTCCAACTTTTGGCGCTGGTCCGCAGCGAAGTGTGCCGGCCTGCTCGGACCCTCACAATCCGGCGACTTGCGTGGAGATCCGCGTGCCGGTTGGCGGCAATGAGCTATTCATATGGAACTCGGAGGGACGGTTCCCGCTTCCTATTAAAAAAGGACTGGGCGGCGTAGTGTTTTACGATGGTGGCAACGTTTACGATCACATTGTGATCGGGAATTTTCTGAAGGAATACACGAACACGGTTGGACTTGGACTTCGGTACGACACGCCGGTGGGTCCAATCCGGCTCGACGTTGGGCGCAACCTGAATCCAGTGCCCGGCATTAAGCCGACCCAGTTCTTTATCACGATTGGACAGGCGTTTTGAGCGGCGGATGGCATTGGCGCTGACAATGCAATGGTTGTTAGGGTGGCCCTCGAGCGCAAGAGCCGTTGTTGGTGATTTTCCTCGAACGCCCCAGCCGTATTCATAAGCAGCGGGTCCACTTAATTAGCGGCTCTCTTTGAGCCGCAGACCGCCGCTACAAAGAAGGCTGTCGCCGTCTCACGAAATATTCTGTAGTTTAAAAAGGGCAAAATCATCATGAGCTGGAAGCAAACCTTGAGGCGAACCGCCATTGCCGTTGTCATTGTGCTGGCGGTTATCATCGTGGCGGGATTTTTCATTCTTCGAAGCCATGCCTTTCACCGTTACGTGCTGAAGACGGTCGCTTCGAAAGTCGAACAGGCTACAGGCAGCCGCATTGCCCTCGGAGATTTCTCATTCCGGCTTTCTGGCTTGCGTTGTGACCTTTACCGGATAACCCTCTATGGCGCTGGCGCGGCGTCCAGGCCGCCTTTGCTGACTGTAGACCGGTTATCGGTGGGCCTCAAGATTGTCTCGCTTTTTGGCGGAAAAATAAGTCTCAACGATGCCGAAGTGGAGCACCCCGTGGTCCACGTTTTCGTGGACCAGGCGGGAACTAGCAATATCCCTCATCCGCCAGCCTCGTCCA
>JBOHXA010000088.1:0-17853 GCA_050737335.1 Limisphaerales bacterium
ACTTCGTCAATGGTGCCAACAAATTGGTTGCCATAGCTTGTCGCCGACTTATTCCCGGTGCGGGCGCCGATGCTGAGCAAATTGGCGCCGGGTTCGCTGGAGGTTGACGCGGCCAAAAGGCCGACCCTCGAAGAGATCGGGCCGCTGGCCACCGCTGTGCCGTCCACGTACAACCAAAGAGTACCGCCGGCTTCATCGCAGACACCTGCCACATGGTGCCAGTTTCCGTCCAGCATATACGTGGAGCTTGCGCCATAAACAGCACCGGACGCGTCACGCACAATAAACCGGAGGCCGGTCCCGACGACGTCCAGGTCGAATTGCTCGCCGCCATTTCCATAGCCTTTGGCGACAATTCCAGCGCCGCTAACCTGGGTTGCGGCTCCATTGACCCATGCTTCCACGGAAAATTCGGCGTTGCTGCCGCCCGGCTGTGAAAAGTCAATGTTCGCCAGGCCCTGGCCCGAATTATCAATTTCTCCAGCATAACTGTTGGTTGGGAGCAACGTGCCGAATGTTGCGGCCAGGTCCGAATCCACGGCCGGATTATAGCCTGGAACACCTTGTTGAACGTTATTGTAGAGAGCATCGTGTCCTCCCACATAATCGTTGGCAAATGTTCCGGTTGCTTCATCCAGGCGCCAATAGGCGACCGGATTATTGCTCAATACCGTGGCCGGATAAAGATTCGTGGGTGGAGCAATGCCTGCCAATTCGGCCGGACCCACATTGGTCGCACTATAGCCGTCAAAGGCATTGCTCACCGCGCAGCTATAAGCATTTGTCACGTCGAGCGTCGCAACGGCGACATAACTGGCGTTAGTGGCATTGGGAATGGGCGCGGCGCCCTGGTACCACTGATAGTACAAGGGCAACGTGCCTGAGGCCTGAACATTATACGTAAACGGTTCTCCCGCATATAATGTCAAGTTGGACGGACCCAGGCTCGCGTTAAGTCCGGGCACCTCCGTAGCAAGACCGTAAAGACTTTGCACCTGGCCGGCGCTCAAGGCGTTGGTAAACAAAGCCACTTCGCACACTCGTCCGGCAAACTGCTCACCGAGCCCGGCGGGGTTGTTGGTATATTCCGGATCGCTTGCAATCATTACATCCGACGTCGAACCCGGCGCGATTCCATTGGTGCTTGCCGACACCGTGGTCGCTTCCAATGCCCCATCCACGTACAGGGATGCAACGCCCGCATTCGTTGAATTGGACGCCGGCGCATAGACGCCCACAACCTGGTGCCAATTGCCGTCGTTGTAAACGCCGGATGAAGTCAAACTGCTTATGTTTGTCCCCAATTGCCATACCAGTTTGCCGCTGGTATTCATCCAAAGGCGCCAGGAATCATCCGAGTGGCCGACAATTGTTTGATTCCGTCCATCGGCTGGATTGCCACGAAACTCGGCGCTCACGCTAAAGGGCGTCGCACCGGTCGGATTGTACACATCCGCATAGCCTGCGTCCGCAAAGCTGCTCACGCCGCTGAATTCGGCGACCTCTGCGCCAGATAACCCATTGAAAGAGTCACCGTTGGCCAGTGTCGGTCCCGGCAAAATCCCGGGCGCCGTCCCGGCCGTGTAAAGACCGTTAAGGCCCGAGCTGCCAAAATTAACCAACTCCGGCAGGAGGGCCGCCGCAGGCGGAGCATAGGCGGGTGAATCCATCCGCAGATAAATGACTGGATAATCGTTTGTCACATCCGACACATAGGCGCCCGAAGCGCCTCCGATCCCATCACTATAGTGCTGTGAGATATCGCTTTGAGAGAGGTTCGTGGCGTAAACGGCAAACTCATCGATTGCGCCGGGTATATTGCGGGTGAATCCCCTGCTCGTCGCCAATGTCATCGGCGACCAGTAATCAGGCGAATACAAGCCGACGGCGGCATTGGTAAACTGCGGGGTACCGTTGAGATATTCAACGAAGTTTGTATTGGAGTCGCAAGTAACGACCAAATGATACCAACTGCCCTTTGTGGCGCTGGCTGAAACGCCAAGCGTCTTCAAAGCGGAACTGTTATAGTAAGTATACACGGTAAATTTGCTGGTGTTCCAATACACCCGAATGCCGCCAACAGTCCCGCCACCGCCGCCGGCGCCGCCCGCATTCAGGCCTTCATAGCCGTCCTGGCCCCAAACATCGCCTGAACCGGTATTGGTCGGCCAGAACCAGCACTCGACCGTAAACGGCGGATTCAGCACGGACGACGGCGAATTTTGCGGAATCACCAGACAATTGGTCGTACCACCGGCGTTTGCCCCCCCGCTCCAGGGGAAATAAACCGCGGTGTCCGGATCGTTTACCAAGGCTCCTGCAAAACCATGATTAATTCCACGCAAGTTCGCCCAATCGACGTAGTAACCGGTTCCAAGAAGGCCCAACGAACCGTAGTTGGTTTCAATATCGCCGGGCGCGGGCGCTTCGATTTCGTGCATTGGCCAATAACCGACCGGATTCAATGACAATATGTCACCCGCATAGGCATTGGTTGGCGTTGCAAGAACTGTCAACGTCGAAACCACACTCGTGGCTGAACCCAAAAAGTTGGTCACGACCGCCGAATAGCTGAAAGCACCCGCGCTGGCGCCGGTCGCCGTGTAAGAGGTATTGGTCTGGTTGAGGACGGGAGAAGCGCCGGCATACCATTGATAATGCAACGGCGCAGCGCCTACGGCGCCGATGGAATAGGTATAAGACTGTCCCTGCGCGATGGTCACCTGCGATGGCAGATTATTCGTGAGAATTGGCGAGGATTGGACGACGAATGACACAAATACATTTGTCTGGCCGTAGCTATTGTTGACGGTCAATTCCAGTTGGCCGCCGTTCCACCAGAGAGGAACACTATTGGTCGAGAACGTGGCGTCGAGCGATGTGCCGTCCGAGGAACCAGTCGCGATTGGATTGCCGTTTGGATCATACCAGGTGTAAGTGTTTGCGGGTGTGCCATAGGCTGTCACGGGCAGGGTCAGCGGACTGCCCAGGATGATGGTCACATTGGTTGGAGGCGGCTGAGTGAAGAAAGGAGGAGTATTGCCCGCGCTGGCGTATTCGGCGGCGACCTGATTCGAATTCAAAGCATAATTGAAGGCCGCGGCATCGTTTACATAACCGTAGTATTGAAAATTATAGTTGGTATCGGCATTTTGCGTCCGCGAGCCAATGCTCATGGGAAAAGCGGAGGACAGCACACCGATTCCCGGCGAAAGCGCCGTCCTTCCGACCGGCACACCATTGATATAAAGGACCATGTTGCTGTGGGCTTCATCCACGACGCCAACCAGATGATACCAGACTGCGGCATAAGGGGACGTTGCAATCGAACTATTCACCTCGTGAGCGCCGCCGGAAGCGTCGCGGAACAGGAAACGGAAAGCGTGCGTTGGCGATCCTCCATCCGAGCCTGTGTCCAGATCAAACTGCTCGCCGCCGTTGCCATAACCCTTCTCAACAATGCCCGCATCGTACGATTGGGCATTATAACCCTCCGTCCAGGCTTCAATAGTAAAAGCCCTGCTCGTGTTGGCGGGTGACGAGAAATCTATGCCTTGAACCTGCCCGGCATAGCTGTCAACGACGGACCCATTTTCGCCAAATAATGCCGAAGTATCGCCCGGGTCCGCCGTTGGATTGTAGCCCGGTTGGCTGAGGTTGACATTGGTATAAAGGCCATCATTTCCGCCAACATAGTCATGACACAAAGCGTAGGGATTGCCATCGCCGCCAATGTTGCCGCCGTTATCGTCAGGCTCATTCAACCGCCAATAACCGATGGGATTGAGCGCCAGGACCGCCTGCGGGTAGGGCGCCGTCGGGTCCGCCATCACGGAGGCCGACCAAACCGCACTGGTCGCCATTCCATAAGCGTTGCTGACAATGCAAAAACTGGTGACCGGCCCCGCCTCAACCTGCGTCCAGGTGAAATTGGAGCTGGTGTCACCGGCCACCGGGACGCCATTGGTGAACCAAAAATAGTTTACAGGCGAGGCGCTGAGAGTTGAAACCGAAAACGTCGGGCTTGCGCCGGAGTACAAAACGAAAAGGTTGGTTCCGGCCAAATTGTTGTATGTCCCGGACACATTCGTGTAGGTATTCGGATATTGAGCGGCGATTTCCGGCAGCGTAGGCAGGACTGTTAATTGCGCGACCAGGCTGGTTACGGTCCCATACGCGTTTGCGACCACGACATCGTAGCTTATGGCGTTCCATATGGGCTCGGCTGGATTGATAATCAGCTGGGAACCGGTGGCCCCGGCCATCGCCACTCCATTGGTGTACCATTGGTAAGAGGGCGTGCTGGGGCTAATGACCGAAATGCTATTGGTGAAGGCGGCGCCCTGGGCGACTGTGGCCGAAGCAACGGGCTGCGCGGAGATATCCGGAGGCAGTTGACTGGCCGCGGTATTGTAGAGCTGAAGGACATCGCTGGCCGATAACGCCCGATTGTAAATGCGCACCTGGTCTATGGTGCCTTCAAACGGGTTGGCGATTACGCCGCTGGCATTGGCGCGACAACCGATGGTCACCGGCAGGCTGCTGGCATAAACCGTGGTGTAGGTATTCGCGTTCGTGCCGCTCACCAGGACCCCATTGACGTAAACAAGGGCCTCGGCCAGGGAGCCCACCTGTCTTGGTACCCAGACCGTAGCGGTCACATTGTACCAGGTGCCGGCCGAAAGAGCATTGGTCGAGGAGACGCTTTCCGTGCCGGAGCCGGAGGCGTTGTGGAATATGGTCGTGAAATTTCCGCCACTCATATACAGCGCATAAGCTTCGAGGTTCATTTTGCCTTTGGCGATAATACCCGCATTAGCCGGTTCCGACCCGGGCGCGACGCTGCAATTAACCCAGGCTGACAAAGTCCACTGCTTGGCTTGAGTCGGCAGATCAAGGCTGGAAGAATCCGGGATGGACACATAGGTATTTGTGCCAAAACTTGTGCTTCCCGCGGTCCCTCCAGAATTAAAAATCAAGGCATACGTATCCGCATTTGTAGTGTCCGTCGTTGTGGTCCACATATTGTTAAATGTGGCATCGGCAAAATTCGTCAGGACGCCGGTGTTGCCATTGCCGGAGCCGTCGGCGGCAGTGGCGGAGCCGGGCCCATCACCGAAAGGCCAATAGCCCACCAACCCCGTCGTGATGTCCGCCCGGGCCAGCAAGGCGCTCGTGACGAATCCGGTAATGGCAAGAGAGATATATTTTGAGAATCTGGCATTCATACGTAGTCGGTCCGCGCTTTTTGTCTGATAGGCGCCTGAATTGTATATATATTTATAACTCGGCAGTTTCAGTGTCAAGATTATTTTCGTTTGAAAATATACTAAACTGGTCAGCGGGCTTCTCCAAAGATATCTTCGTCCACCGCCGTAACTGCAACTCCGGGTCAGCGCATGAGCGAAAAAGCGTTGCATTTGTACGACTCACGCGATTTTGGCATTCATGCTCAGTCATGGCATCCACGGCGCGGGCATTGGTGCCGGTGGCGGGACTCGAACCCGCACGACTTTTTAAGGTCCCAGGATTTTAAGTCCTGTGCGTCTGCCATTTCGCCACACCGGCGGCAAAAGCCGCCCGTCAACTTTCTCAAAAGGGATTTGCCGGCGCAAGCAGGCACTGCGGATCGAACGAGAAGCCGGCCAGACTACGGCGCAAGTTCAGCGAAAGGAGCTGCGATAAATTCGAAAGTTCCATTGGCCGACGTCAAGTTTTTTCCCGCTCTTTGGATGCTTGTCAGAGCGGGGCATTTGCGGGTAGATTTTTTCGCGCCTGTTCGATCTGGCAAAGTTGGACTGGCGATATAAGAACAAGCCGCACACCTTCACCTGTGACCGGCCCTGTTTTGAAAAGAGACGATCGTAGAATGAGTGGTTTTAGGATACTCGAATGACCCACGCGAAACAGCCACGACGGCAGCCCGTTGACGAGGAACGGAAGACCTCGCAGTTTGATTCGACGCTCCCCGGGTTCTCCGAGGAGATCGAGGACTGGGTTGAGCCGCCGTTGCCGCCTGAGCTTGAACGCTATCGCCGGGAACGGATGCTTTGGGAACAGAAACAGCGCGAAATTCAATTGCGCGGAAGGGAGATTCGGGCGCGCCTGGCCGAACGGCGGCGGCGGCAGGAATTGCGCCGGGACCAGGCGCAAAAACGGCCCGGCGTCAAAAAATCCGCCGGATACGGAGCCACCGCGCTTTCAGATTTACAATCCGAGCAGGCGCCCTCGATTGGAGGCCGGCAGCCGCTGCCGCCGGTTCCCGTGCGCTTTGATCCGCCGTTGCTGACATTTCAGGAAACGGCCTTTCCCCTGGCCGATTTGCATGAGTTTTTTCTGCGTGAACGCGCCGCGCTTTGGTGGGTTTCCAACCAGTCGGATGATTTGCTTTGCATGCCATATTGCCGCATCGAGCGGCTGGAATATCAGACCCGCGCGGCCCTGCGCGTGCTCGGCCCCTTGCGCGGGCGCGCTCTATTATCCGACGAAGTGGGCCTGGGCAAAACCGTCGAAGCCGGGCTGGTCATCAAGGAATTGCTCACCCGCGGCATGATAAAAAAATTTCTTGTGCTGACGGTTCCGTCGCTGGTGGATCAATGGGAGGAGGAATTGAGCGCCAAATTCGACTTGACGGCGGTCACCACCAATCATGCCGCGCGCGACGTTCCTGAAAAATTCTGGACGGGAAATGCCGGCATTGTCGCCAGCCTGCATACACTCAAACAACCGGCGCATCTGGAAATCGCCCGGCGAGTCGAGTGGGATATCCTGGTGGTGGATGAGGCGCATTATTTGCGAAATCGCGAATCGCAGGCGTGGCAGGCTGTCAACGCCTTGCCGCGCCATTTTCTGCTACTGCTGACGGCAACCCCGGTGCAAAACTCGCTCGAAGAACTTTACAACCTTGTCACATTGCTTCAGCCCGGACAGTTGCCCGCGCCAAAGGAATTTCGCGCCCGATTTCTCGACCCGAAACGTCCGCGCCAGCCGCGCGAGCCGGAGGAACTGCGACGGCTGCTCAGCCAGGTCATGATCCGCAACACCCGCGCCAACGCCGGCCTGAACTTGCCGCCCCGCCGCGCGGAAACTGTCATGTTCGAGCCGGAAGAAATCGAACGTGTTTTCTGGCAAAATTGGGAGTCGGAATTGCGGGCGGTTCTTTTTGGCGGCGATGCCCTCTGCCCCGGCGTGGACCCGGCGGCGTTACAACCACGCCGGGCGTTCACCGCCGGCCAGTCATCGCTTTGGGGGCGGCTCCTGCTGCAAACCGCCGGCAGCAGCCCGGCTGCGTGGCGCGCGGCCCTGGAAAAGTTTCCCGATGGAAATACGGCGCGACGCTGGCGTGAAAGCGCGCCGCTCGAAGTCAGTTGGAAACGGAAATGCGAATTGATCCCCCCGCTAACCCGCGTGGAAGGCGGCGCGGTCCTCTTTACGCAATTTCTCGAAACACAATCGGCCCTGGCGGAATTTTTACGCGGAACGGGCGTGGAAACCTTTGTCATCAACGGCTCGACCCCGGCGCCGGATCGCCATCCCATCACCGAACAATTCCGCAAGCGCGGCGGCGCCCTGCTGCTCACGCACAGTGGCACGGAAGGACGCAACCTGCAATTCTCGCATCAGCTTGTGAATTTCGATTTGCCGTGGAACCCGATGGAAATCGAGCAACGCATTGGGCGCCTTCACCGGCTCGGCCAGCGAGATCCCGTCCGCATTTACAATTTTGTCCAGGCCGGCACGCTGCAAGAACATCTATTGCAATTGCTTCAGGAGAAGCTGAACTTGTTCGAATTGGTTGTCGGCGAGACCGGCCTGGTGTTGGGTGAACGTTTCAGCAGCGACGAATTCGCGGAGGAAGTTTTGCGGCGGTGGCGCGCGAGCGACGGACGCGTTGCCGACGCGCTGGCCAGCCTGGGCGACGAATTGGCGGCGGCGCGCGACGCTTACGGCGAAATCAAGCGACTGGACGAAACGCTGTTCGCAAAGGATTACGAGTCCATGTGAAACTGGAGCGCGCCAAATACGATTCGGGCGAATTGCTGGAATTTTACGAACACGCGCTGTGCGGGCTGGGCGCGCTATGCGAACGCACGTGGCACGACCGGCTGCATGTCGTGGCGGAAGGCCGCTCCGCCAGATTGTGGAACGCCGACGGCGCATTGCATGAAGTTGAGCTGCAGTTTGCCCCCGCCAACGCCACGATGGCGCGCGACGCGGCGCGCGAAGTATTTCCGGGCTGCCCTCTGACATTTCAACTTGGCGAGGCGTTGCGCTCCTCGCCGTTGCCTCTGGAAAGGTTCGTTTTGCCGGAGGCGGCGACATCCAGCGCGTGGGAAGCGGTGGTAGCCGAAAAACTTTGGCGCGCGCAGTTTCCCGACACAACGCGGTGGCAGTTGGCCGCGCCGTTCAAGCCGGGTTTTCATTTCAGCCTCCTGGCATTGACGCGCTGCGAAATCCAGGCGATTGACCAGCGGTGGTCGCTACATCGCCTGGCCTTCTCACTTCCCGACGGGCAGGAGGACGATGATTTGGCGCGAGAGATAGGTTTTCATCACGCCGGCGCCGAGCCGATTTCCATCCCATGGCCGTCGCCGAACCCCGCGCGCTGGACCGCGCTGCTGCAGCAGGCGCTGGAACTGGAGATAAGCGCTGAATTGGCGGAAGTTCGCGCGCGGCAGGAAAACAGCATCCGCCGGGAATTGGCGCGCATTGACAGCTATTTTGAAAATTACGAACGCGAGCTGGCCGCCCGGTTCGCGCGGGTGGCAAATGAAAAATCAAAAATAAAAATGGCTGACCGGCGCGCCGCCGCCCGAGCCGAACACCACCGGCGGCGCGCCGATCAACTGGCGCGGCACGAAATCCGGGTGCAACCGCACGTGGACGGATTGTTGCTGATCGCGGAAAAAGCATGGCGCGCGAGCGTGCGCGTGGAGCGCTCGCACCGGGACCAAACCGTGGAAGCGTTGCTTGTCCCGCGCTCGCGGCGGTGGGTCATCAGCGCCGGGTAGCCCGGAAGGATTGCAGTCACCGGCAAAATCACCCGATCAGGAGGCGCCCTGCTTTATTGCCGCATAAACGCGATGCACATCATCGTGGTCGTCCAACGCCTGCAGAAAGTTTATGACTTCCTGGCGATGCGCTTCGGAAACGTCGGTGAAGTTTTTCGCAATGTAACGAATCTCCGAGGCGATGACCTTCCAGCCGGCGGCCTTGAGCGCTTTGGAAACCTGGTCCAGGTCCTTGATTTCCGTGAGGAACCGCGCGCCCCTTTCGCCGGCGGAAACTTCATCGGCTTCCAGCGGCTCGATTTCCTGCGCGCCGGCTTCAATGGCATCCGCCTCCGCGTCGCGGCGGGCATCGGGATGCGTGGCTTCGACCACGCCCAAATGGTTGAAGAAAAATCCGACACTCCCCGGCTGTCCGAGCGAACCGGCGCGGAATAAGTTGCGGATTTCGGGCGCGGTGCGATTGCGATTGTCGGTCAGGCATTCGACCACGACCGGAACCTTATGCGGGGCGAAACCTTCATAGACGACCGTCTCGTAGTTGACCTTTTCCTCGCCGATGCCCGCGCCTTTTTTGATGGCGCGCTCGATTGTGTCTTTATAGACGGAAGCCTTTTTCGCCTTCTCGACCGCGGCAAACAAACGCGGATTGAGGTCGGGGTCAGGTCCTCCGAGCTTGGCCGCGACCATGATTTCGCGGACGAGCTTGACGACCATCTGGCTTTTTTTATGCGCGCTGGCTTCGCGCCCGGCTTGTTTCCATTGTGCGCCCATACAGTTTTGGAATAAAAAATCTATACTGTTTCAGAACCCATCGCAACTCCGGGCGGGAACAGAAAGTGAATTTGAGCGCGTCTTACGATTGTTCCCGCTGAAAAACGCGTTGCGCGTTCGGGCGGGCCCCCGAACAGTTCCGGGTCCCGACGGGCTACCGGCCGCCCGAGCTACGCGGCAAGTCGCCCGGCTTGACAGGCTGGTCGCCTCTTCCGCACGGCAATTCATCTTACTTTCCCTCCCATTCCGGCAGAATTTGAGCGATTGGCGGCCACGCGCCAAGGTCATGGTTGGTTTCTGACGCGCTCCAGGTCGTGCAGAGATAGCCGATCACATTTTTGTTGCGCTGGCGTTGTTCGAGCGAGAAGCGGCTGAAGGCTTCGGTTGCTTCCAAAGGCCGAAAGCCGGAGGGCCAGACGCGAAATCCTTTGCCCAGGAGGAACGGTAAAGACGGATAGTTCGTGTGATAATCGTAGTGCCAGTCGCAAATAATGATGTCTTTGGGAATCATGTCCACGGCGGGCCAGGTGCCGTTCATGGATTCTTCGTACATGTGGTTGCCCATGGTGTGCGCATTCAATAGCCGGTCACCCCACATCAGCATTTGCATGTGACGCTGGCCGGTGATGTGCGCATGCAGTTTGTTGACGCACAGGGCAAACAGTTTCGCGGGGTCCTGGTCGTGGCAACGCGGACAGCTTTTGTCGGCAATGATAAAGACTTCGTCCATACCCACGTGAAACATGCGGGCCTGAAATGCATCGGCAATTTCGTCAATTAATGGAAAGACGATCTTATAAACCTCCGGATTTTGCGGGCACCAGCTCCGGCAATAAATGCCTTTGTTATCCATGAATTTTCCCGGTGTTTCGTCAAGTTGCGGATATTTTTTCAGCAACGGAAATGTTGTTCCCGCCCAGGATTGATGGCCCAGACAGTCGAATTCCGGAATCACCCGAATGCCAAGACGCCGCGCGGCGGCTGCAAATTCGCGGGCATTGTGTTTGGTGATGTACTTTGAAGCGCGCAATTCCGGGTGCGATTTGAAATCGAAATTGTAGTTCACTTCGATGACCAGCGCGTTGACGCCATCGGCGGCAAATTGCGGTAACTCCTGTTCGATCGCGGTCAATTGTTGATCGTCTCGCACGGGCACATGAACTCCGCGCCAGGTCCCGGCTGCCGGACCCGCGGGACTTGTCGCACTTGGGGAGGCGCTTCGGCAACCGGTGATCAATAACACCGCGATGGTGATAAAGAGGAGTGGCGTTTGAGAAAGGTTGGCAATCGTTTTCATTGTTTTACAACGGGAAAAGAGCGAAGGCGATGCCGGCTGGCCAGATCCCCGCTGTCGCGCGCGGCTCGTTTTCGGGGGTCGTCAGCGCGTTCCCGCTGGTGTGCAGATGGTTGGAATCATCCATCCGGCTGCGAAGCGTCGCGCACGTATTTTTCATAGAGCCTTTGTGAAATGGCCACGGCGTCGCCCCGCGGCCTGATTAAATAATGGCCGTGCGTCTGCCGCGTCCAGGCCACTTCCCAATCCCGGATTCTGGCGTTAACGGCTTTTTCGTCGAGCGGAGTATTGGTGTCCACTGATTGGTTCAAGGCATCGAGCCATATTTTCCAGCGATGATAGTAAAAATCGCCGAGCAACCCGTTCCATTGCCGGTTCGCGTAATCGGTAATATTATCATAGCGCGTCCAGGTGGTGAGCAATTCGCGCGCGTTGCGCTCGCACCGGTCGCGTTCCTGACGGCTGGAACCCCAACCGCGGGCGTCAGCAATCCAAACGCCCAGCAGCCATTCGCGGCGCGTGCCGGCCAATTGATCCATGTCGCGAATCAATCCAAGCATTTTATCGCTGGCGGCGCGAAGACCTTTCGAGTCACGCCTCTCGAAGGCGCTGGTGATTTGCCGATTGTAAGCGGCGCTCAAATTGGCCAGCACTTGCCGGCCGACGTCGCAAAGGTCAAAGCGATAGGCGTCGGAGGCTTGCGCCTGGGGCGCGGCATCCAAGAGCAATTTCCACGCTTCAACCAGTCGCCGGGGATTATAATGCAATTGCGTGATTGGGCGGTTTTGGATTGGTTGCCGCATCACCCGTGGCAATTTCGGTTGAATCAGGGTTGGACGGGAGCAGACGGCGGGTTTGACCGTGTGCGCGGTGCGCGGAGGCGGCTGGTCGTACGCCGTTGCCAGAAGAATTTTCCATGCCTGTTCCGCGGCCGGGATTTGCGCGCCGTAACGCCGTTCGGCGTAGGATTTAAGCCACGAATCCAGGTCGGGCGGGTCAGCGCGCCACGAATTTTGCCAAAACATTTCCCATAAGACCGGGTTTACGCCGGTGCCTTCCATCAATGCGCCGATGCCCGACATCCGGCCTTTGCGCGGGTCCCTTAGAGCGTCGTCCGGCCCTCGGGCCATCCAGCCAAGCCGGCCGCCTAAATCCGTATTACCGCCAAAGCAATTGACGACGCACCAAAGCCAGGGCGAACCGTCGAAGTTATTGCGCAACCGCCAGTTCTCGTGGTCTTCGCAGAACAAGTCCAGCACCAGGACTTTGTCCTTGTTCAATGCATTCAACATCTCCGGACGCGGATTCAGTTGCCACGATTGCAGGACCCAGGTGGCGTCACCCATCGCCTTTTGTATGGCCTTGCCCGCGGCGGGGACATTAATGTTATTGGTTGAGCCGCCTTCATGAAAGGGGTCCGCGTCGTAATATCCGGCGCCTCCGAAGAGGTTTTGTTCCGCGGCATAATAGGCCGCGGCGACTTTTGGAAACATGGCATCGTTGGCATCCAATATGTCCGGCCGCTTGAGTTTCACCCAATCGCCTTGCGGATGGACATGGGCATTGGGAAATCTCGTATGAAAGTCCGGCGGCACCATGCCATAATAGCCGGGCAATACCGGCTCGATGCCTAATTCACGCATCCGGCCAATGATTTTTTGTCCCAGCGCGAGCCGCCGAGACACCAATTGAGGCGACAACGGCCCGCCATAGCTTTCCATATTGTCCATTTCCATCCAGGGGAGGTGCGCCGGGTCAACGACCCATTGCCGGATGGAATCATCGGAATAGCCGAACTGTTTGAACGTCTGAATCCAGATTGATTCCTGGCCTTCGATGACCAGCGCAAGGTTCACACCCTTGAGGGCAAGAAAGTCCAATTCATGTTCAAACTCCGGCCAATCCCACCATGCCATCGTGTATCCGTAGGTGCAAAAATTGTATGCGTATCGAAAGCGATGCGGACTCACCAGACGGACCTTCGCCGGGACCGGGGGTAACGGACGCGGCAGTCTGAGCTGGTTGCCATCATTCCACGAAATCTCGCATTTGCAGAGATTTTCCAGATACCAGTTGAGGGCGGAAGCAATGGAAACCGCGCTGTTGCCGCGAAGAATGATTTTATCACCCCGACTTTCAATTTCGAAAACGTCATAGCCTTGGTCGGGCGGAATTTTCTCGACGACAAAGTGCCGCGCGGCCTGTGGGGCCACCCGCGCGATCAGGGCCTGGGCGGCACGCACGGGTGAAGAATCCTCCGGCGAGGCCAAGCAAGCCCGGCCCGCCAGGAGAAGAGCGGCGAGGAGGAAGCCGATCGCCCTTGCCAAAAGCCTTGGCTGGCTGGCCTGTACCACCGTCGAAGGCATGCCGTTTTCGCGTGATATCGTCAGAGCCGACTCATGTCCGCCGCCACGAACAACCGGCCCATGGCTTCGATGGGCGGTTCGGCAATCGAGGCGTTGAACCTCCGCCTTGCGGCAAGCCGGGAGCTTTTCGGAAGACGCCGTTTTGGCAGTTGTGACGAAATTCAAACTGGCGCGCCCACCCCCTTCGAAAGCGGCGTCCCAGCAACCGCGATCCAGGACCTTACGACGGTTCGGGCATTTCATAGAAAGGTTTTATTTCTTTGCCATTTCCGGGGCGGCGGCGACCCTTTTGCCCCCTTCAAAATACTCCTCGATTTCTTCGAGCGTTTTTCCCTTGGTTTCGGGCAGGAAGAATGCGGCGGTAATGAAATAGATCACAGTAAAACCGGCGAAGAAAAAGAACATGCTGGAATAACCGTGCTTGCCGACGGTGGGCAGAAAGACGGCGGCAATGGTCCATGAAACGAACTGGTTGATGACCAGGGCGATGCTCATGCCGTTGGAGCGGATACGAGTGGGCATCAATTCTGAAAGGGCAAGCCAAACACACACGCCGGGACCGACCGCAAAAAAGGCCATGTAAATATACAATCCAATGGCGGTCATCCAGCCGTTGCGTTCCGAGGGGACGGGCGTAACGAACGCGTTGTCAATTTTCAGCGGCGCGGTCCTGGCTTCATCAAGGCTGGCAGCGGGATTTCTAACAAACGCAAGGACCTTGTTCCCCGGGATACAATCCTGGCGATTGAGTTCCATTGGCGTGGTTGCCAGCGCATCCGAACGTTCAGCAGGCGTTGCGGCGCTGAAAGCCCCGTACGAATAAATCACGGTCATGGTGAAAGGCGTTGAGGCGTTGAAACGTTGCAAGGTCGCCGCGGGCAAAAGATTGGCCACCGTTTGCTGGTTGAACGCCAGCGTAAGAGTCTGATTGGTGGAAACCATGGATTGCAATTTATCCCGAACATCCACGCGCAATTTTTCAGTATTTGCAAAGAGCAGCCCGACGCAGGTCATTGAAATGACTATGCCGGCGGTTCCGACCGACAACAGCAATTTGCGCCCGATTCTATCCACCAGGAAGACCGCAACGGGTGTGGCCGCAAAATTGACCAGGTTAAAAATGACGTAGCCCAGGTGCGCGACCTGGTCGCCCATGCCTGCCTGGATCAAAATCGTCGGGTTGTAGCCGATGATGGGATTGATGCCCGTGGCCTGGTTGCAGGTGAGAATGACGCAAGCCAATACGAAGGGTATGACATATTTGCGCTGCAGGAGCGATTCCCTGATTCTTTCGCCGGTGGTGGAGGCCTTGGCTTTTTCTTCGGCAATGATTTCCTCCATTTCTTTCAGTTCGATTTCCGCCTGTTCAGCGCCGCGGGAACGCAACAGGGCCGCGCGAGCGGCTTCCTTGTTTCCCCGGCGGAAGAGCCAGCGCGGCGACTCGGCGACCATTACGGTGCCAATGACGAATAGAATACCCGGCGGCAGCGAAACCCAAAAAATACTCCGCCATGCGATTTGTTTAGCCGCAAATAATTGGGCCGCGTCTCCGAGTTTCGCCACGGCATCCACGTGTTTGCTGAAAAAATAGCCAATGAGAGCCGCGGCCACGAGACCCAAAACGAGCATCCATTGAAAGACGCCGGTGCCTTTGCCACGGGTGGAGGCGCCGAGACACTCGGCCAGATACAGCGGGGCTGAGACGCCGATCAATCCGCCGCTAAAACCCTGTAAAATGCGCCCGAAGACCAGGAGTCCATAACTGTGAGCCAGCGCGATCAACGGAATGCTGACGATGAATAACAGACCGCTCATGGTCATGATCGTTCTGCGTCCGAAACGGTCCGCAAGCCATCCGGCAATCAGAGTGGAAATGACCGTTCCGAGCAAAACGGCCGCGACGACGAATGAGATCTGCTGGGCATTGAGCAGGCCGCCGTCCGGCAATTTGAAGGTCTTCTCCAAATAGGGAAGCGCCCCCGCAATGATGCCGACGTCAATTCCATAGAGCAGGCCCCCCAAACCGGCGACCAGGAGGACAAAACGGTTGTAGCCTGCTTTATTGCTTCCACTGGAATTTGCGCTGGTTTTCATTTTAATGCTCGCTGACGTTGCTGTGGATTTCCCGCGTTTACAAAAATCAAGGCCATTAGGGGCAAACAGTCAATAGAAAAGGCGTCAAAACGGGCAAAAATCAGCGGCGCCAGGATGATGAGGGGAAGCGTTTCCGCAGATTAAAAACCTTGGCGGAAGATGAAAAACATTTTTGCAAAATCCGCCGGAAACGTGGATGATAAGTGTGAGGAGATTCAAAATAATGAAAGCGATATTTTGCATCGTCATTTTCGCGCTCTTTGCACGGGGCGTCCGGGCCCAGATGGATCTGACGGAATGGCTGGAACACGGAACGTTTGAAGAACAGCCCAATCAAAACCCGACCGCCGGCATTGGAGAAACCAACGGAGATTCAGCCGGGCATCCGGCCAGCAGCGCCTCCGCCGAAGCGGGTCGTTTGGCCAATCGAATTTTTGGGATTGAGGCTTTAACCAACACGGTGGAGCAGGCTCGTGCGGTGGGCGCCATTTTTCCCGAAGACTCGGGTGATTTACAGAAAATGCTGATGCGCCTGCCGAAGCTGCAGGAACAGAAGGCGTGGCTGGAAGCGCATCCTCAAACGAGGTTCGACGAATTTAATCGCACGAGGAAGTTCGTATTTGCAATTGGCGATACCGAAGATCGTCCATCTGGCGATTTGCCGGGACGGTTGGAGCCCCGGCGCACGAATCTTCCCGCCATGGCGCGACTGGAACTTCAGAAGGAACTTGCTGATATCCAGCAACAGGTGGACTTCATACTAGGGCTGCAAAAAGCCGAGGTGAAAGCCTTGCAGGCTGAGGCGGGAGATGAAACCGCGCAGCAGGCCCTTCAAAGCCCGGACGTCTGGAACAAGGTAAAGGACTTTCCCGAGGCCAAACTCGAGCAAATCCTGCCCACTCTGGTTCCTGATTCAATTCTGATATCGCTGCTGCAACAGCGGAACATTGCGGAAACCGGGCTTGCTCGAAAGCCAATGCCCTTTTTCACCAAAGCGAACCGGCAGGAGGCTATGTCGCAAAAGGCCGAATCATCCACGCTCAACGAGCTGATCTCCAACCGAGTTAGCGGCATTATGGAAGCGTTGAAAATACAAAGCGCGATATCACCGCATTCTAAAACGGAAAACGAGGAAGACCAGGAAATCGCCCGTCTCCAGGAAATGATCGAAAACAGCCCGGATTTGATAAACGCGCCGGGCGAGGACGGGCAATCGCCCCTGGTGGATGCCGCCGCCAGGGGGCGGCTCAAAGCCGCCGCCTTTCTGCTGGACCATGGAGCTGAGGCAAATGCCGGTGAAACAGGCGGACCACCGCTTGTTGCGGCGGCAAAAGCCGGGCACAGGAAGATGGTTGAGCTTCTTCTGGAACACGGCGCTGACGTTAATATCGAAGGCGGCGCCGCGCTCGATGGCGCCATCGAACGGGGTTATGAAACCGTAGCTGAAACGCTTTTGAAGGCGTACGCGGATGTCAATGCAACCGATAACACGGGCCAAACGCCGCTCATCGTGGCTGCGAAGGGTGGAAAAACAAAATTGATTCAAATGTTATTGGAGGCGGGCGCAAATCCAAATCTTGCCGATAATGACGGCGTCACGGCCTTGAGCAGCGCCGCCCTTGTGAATTCACCCGCGGACGCGGCTCCGCTCAAGCTGCTTTTGGCAGCCAAAGCCGATCCCAACGGGGGCGGATGCGACGCGCCGTTGCTTTGCGCCATTAATAACAGCGATACAAACTCAGCCGAACTTCTGCTTCACGCAGGGGCCAATCCAAATCTGCACGGTTTGGTTGATGGAAATTTGAAGAATTGTAACAGAGGCGCATACAATAATACCACTCCTCTGTGGTCGGCAGTGACGATGGACGACGCTCCGATGGTCCGTTTACTCCTCAAATACAAGGCCGACCCAAACAGCTCGCAAATCAATGACACACCGGTGATCTTTAAGGCCGTGGAGAAAATCAATATCCTTCAAGTCCTGTTAAGCGCCGGCGCCAATCCAAATGTCACGAATGACCTCGGACGTACGCCTTTATCTTGCGCGGCAGACAACGAGTCTCCAGAGGCGGTCAAATTGCTCCTGGCCGCGGGGGCCGACCCTAACAGCGGCAGTGACGACGCCCCGTTGCTCCGCGCGATTGAGACACACGATCTGGCTTGCGCCGAATTGTTACTTCAAGGAGGAGCCGATCCCAATGTTGAAGGCATAACGCGCTGGCCGGGAGGATCAACGCGGTCGGGAGCGCCGGCCGGCTTTTCCGCCAGCGAGTGTTCGGCAACCGCTTTGTGGCTGGCGATTGATACGCATCAAGTC
>JBOHXA010000089.1:0-1987 GCA_050737335.1 Limisphaerales bacterium
TAAACCCGGCAGACGCTCCACTTATCGACGCGGAAAATCTGTTCAGACAACCGGGACCACTTCTCTTGTGCTGGTCGAAATTCGATTTGGGGCAATGGCGGCAATTTCGGTTTGATGTCTGAAAGGAGCTCATCGATCGTTATGATTTGTAGTCTTCGCAACCTGCCGTGGGCCGATTTCTGGACGAATCCCGCCGCTGTCGCGAAAGCCTTCATTGGTTCTGTTGGTGGCGCGAGCAGAATAAGAATGCCCATTTCCGCTTCTTGCTCGGTTACAACAGCGCTCAATTCGCGGATCATGCCGATGCCGACGTTGTCGCCTCCCTTTACTGAAATGATAATTCGGCCTGTACCATATGGGCCGTTCTGAAAGAAAATGTTCCCGTCAATTCCCCCGTCAGGACCGCGTTTTGCCTCTCGGTAAGTCTGTGCCCCAAGGAGCCATGCGGCCCACCACTGAAATTGATGCTTGTCGCGCCGCGCCAATGCATGGGCATCTTTCAACGTCGTCGGTCGTCCTACAACGCTATAGGCACCTTTTGGAACGTTCATCTTATTGAGGCGCCGTTCAATCAAGCTGACGGCGTAGTGTGTGACATCAATGCCAATCCATTGCCGTCCGGTTTTTTCAGCCGCTTCGACGCTAGTGCCGCAGCCGCAGAACGGGTCCAAAATAACGTCGTCGGGATTTGAGGAGGCGTTTATAATTCGTTCGAGCAGCGCAACGGGCTTTTGCGTTGGATACCTCAGTCGCTCTTGGTGCCAAGAGCGAAGCGCCTCTATGTCCGTCCAAATATCCTGACAGGGTAAGCCCTTTGACTCATCTAAATATCGCTTAATGCGCGGAATGCCGTTTCGAGTATAAAAGATGCGGTTTTCGGCATCTAATTGTTTCATCGTGGCGACCGGAACGCGCCACACGCGGCGAACGCCTTTCCAGACATAATCATAGCCGCCGCCCTGGAGGCCGGCGGCCCCTATATCGCCGGACATAAAGCGGCGCCCGTCCGTGTCTTCGTAACGGTAATATTGGTGAATGTATGCGGGTTCATAGGCTTGATGAATTTGGTTCCAAACATGCTGGTCTTCACCGGTTCTTGTGAAAAACAAAATGCTATCGTGCACGGAGCCATAGCGACGCGCATCGCTGTGGCCGGACGTGCGTTTCCAGATTATTTCATTCCTAAATTCGAGATGACCAAAAATCGCATCAAGCAAGATTTTCAAGTAATGGCTGGCCGTAGGATCGCAGTGAATGTAAAGCGACCCTGACGGCTTTAGTACGCGCCGCAGTTCCAAAAGGCGCGCCGCCATCATAGCGAGATAGGCCATCAGACCCTTTTGGCCCAACCAGGCCTTAAATCCGCGTAGGACCAGCGCGACCTCTCCATTAGCCTTCATTACGTCTTCATAGGCGTTGGCCGCGCTTTCTTCCCATGTCCACGTATCCCGAAACGCCTCTACCTGTGCCTCCACACCTTCTCCGGTCGGGTCTTTGAAGGGGACATTATAGATTTCTTTCGAATTGAAAGGGGGGTCCAGATAGACCAAGTCGACGCTTTCATCCTTCACATGATCGCGAAGGACGATCAGATTATCGCCGAAATAAAGCTTGTTCGCGGGTGCGCTCGCCCCGCTGCCGGACTTACTCACGACGCCACCCGTACGCAGCGCGGGCGGACGTTGATCGCCTCTATCCCCGCAACCGGCGGTTAGCTTATCCGGCAAATCTGTGGCCGGAAATGGCGATTCGTCGCCATGGCAACGCGGGTGAGCGAACGTGGTTAACGGGGGCATTTTGAAGACTCCCCGGCAGTTCGGCCCGCAAAATACCAATAGGTGAGTTTGCTACCGAATGCCGGTGAACCCGCCGGTATCGACGCCCGCCGGCGACCATAACAGGCCGCCGTTGAGGAACGCGCCGTAGCGCCAAAAATCGGTGCCGGTGAAGAATAGAAATGACGGATTGTCCGACCCGGCTGCCCGGG
>JBOHXA010000090.1:0-6907 GCA_050737335.1 Limisphaerales bacterium
CATGCCGGATGGGGACACGGTTGCGTGGACGACTCGGTTGCGCTGGCCATCGCCGCGAACGTAAAGCGCCTCTTCCTCTTTCACCACGACCCTGACCGCACGGACAAAGAACTGGATAAACTATTGAAACACGCGCAAGCCATCGCCCGCGCCGTCAAACCAAAGCTCAAAGTGGACCTTGCCCGCGAGGGAACAATCATCAGGTTGCCTTGAGCACAAGACTTTGGCAGGCCGTAAGCTCGACAGTTGCCGCAGACAAGACGACCGGTCTTCTTTTTTATTTTTTTTCGCCCTTTCGAGTCGCGCCATAACGGCGGACCCCTCGCAAGCCTCCAATGTAAAATGCAATACGCACATTGCAATTTGCCAACAAAAAACGAATCATTCCTTCAAAACTGCCTGTAAAAAGTTGCGGCACCTCATTTGCTAAACAAACAGTTTAAATTCTACAGCGCGCTTGAAGTGTGACAAAAAAACAGGAAAAACCAGATTACCTGACGCTGTTGCGACAGGCCATCGAGGACAGGCACAAATGCAGGGCCGTCCATCGAGAGAGTGTCCATGTGCATGAAACAATGGATGACCGGACAATTTGGTCCGGCGAAGTCGAAATATTCGATCTGAGCGGGCATGCTGAAGCGGAGCGTTGCTATGCATGGTCTCATCGCGAACGGGGAGCGACTGGGAGCATCCTGAACAGCGAGAATATGCGGCTGATCACCGTCCTTGGAAAACGTCCTGTGGATTCGCCAAAGATGGCCGTGCGAACGGCTATTTTTTATGACGTGCAACCGGCGCCCATGCGGGGGCAAATTTAATTACTTCTCAAGCCGCCGGCGGATTCGCTGAAGTTGGGCTTTGAGTTCCGCCGGCAGATGGCTGCCAAACTTCGCATGGGCCGCCTCAATCTCGTCCAGGCCCTTTTTCCACCCTTCGGTATCCACAGCCAGCAATTCTTCCAGGTTCTCACGCGGCAGATTCAAGCCGGACAAATCCAGCGCGTCCGGTGCGGGCAAATTTCCAATCGCCGTTTCCCGCGCCTTTCCCGAGCCTTCCACTCGTTCACAAATCCATTTCAGGACCCGCGAATTTTCACCGTAGCCCGGCCACAAAAACCTTCCGTCCGCCCCTTTGCGGAACCAATTGACGAAAAACACCTTTGGCAATTTGGCCCGCTCAACGCGTTGCCCGAACGATAGCCAGTGCGCGAAATAATCGCCCATGTTATAGCCGCAGAAAGGCAGCATGGCGAAGGGGTCGCGCCGGACAATTCCCACAATGCCCGATGCGGCTGCGGTCGTTTCCGAACCGCACGATGACCCTAGAAACACCCCGTGTTCCCAATCAAACGCCTCGTTCACCAGCGGAATTGCGCGCGCGCTGCGGCCGCCAAACAAAATCGCTGAAAGCGGAACGCCTTCGGGATTCTGCCAATCCGGGTCAATCACAGGGCATTGCGAAACCGGAGCCGTAAAGCGCGAATTGGGATGCGCGCCTTTCCTGACGCTTTTGGGCGTCCATTCATTTCCTTCCCAATCAATCGCCGCCTCGGGCGCCGGGTCAATGCCCTCCCACCAGGCGTCTCCTTCGGGCGTGAGAACGACGTTGGTGAAGATCGTATTGCGCGAACACGTCTTGAGCGCGTTCGGATTTGATTTTTCTGAGGTGCCGGGCGCGACGCCAAAAAATCCGGTTTCCGGATTCATCGCATACAGACGTCCATCCTTGCCGATGCGAATCCACGCGATGTCGTCGCCCAGCGTCGTGAGGCGCCAGCCTGGCAGGGTGGGAAGCATCATCGCCAGATTTGTCTTGCCGCAGGCGCTGGGAAAGGCGGCTGCGATATAATGCTTTTTGCCCGTCGGAGAAGTGAGCCCGAGAATGAGCATGTGCTCGGCCAGCCATCCTTCGCGCCGGGCAACCGCGGACGCGATGCGCAGCGCCAGGCATTTCTTTCCCAACAGCGCATTGCCGCCGTAACCCGAACCGTAGGACCAGATCGAGGGATCATCCGGAAAATGGACGATGTATTTATCCTTTGGATTCGTTGCGCACGGCCACGGTGTATCCAGCGCTCCTTGCGCGAGCGGCGTGCCGACCGAATGCATGCACGGTACGAATTTGCCGTCCTTGCTCATCCTGTCCAGCGCGTCCTTGCCCATGCGCGTCATAATGCGCATGCTGGCCGCAACGTATGGAGAATCGGTCAACTCAATGCCTGTTTTGCAGAGCGGCGAATCAAGCGGCCCCATGGCAAAGGGAATGACATAAAGCGTTCGGCCCCTCATGCAGCCCTTGAATTTTTCCAGCAACAGCGCCTTCATTTCAATCGGATCGGCCCAATGATTTGTCGGTCCGGCTTCGTCCCGCGCGCGGGAACAAATAAAAGTGCGATCCTCGACGCGCGCAACGTCACCGGGGTGCGAGCGGGCAAGGAATGAATTGGGCCGCAGACGCGGGTTCAGCCGGGTCAACGTCCCCTTACGCACCATCAACTCACAAAGGGCCTCGTATTCTCCGTCCGAACCATCGCACCAATGAATCCTTTGCGGCTGGCACAAATCGGACATTTCTTGCACCCAGGAATGGATTTTGGCATTAGAAGTCATCCCGGCATTGAATTCCATATTCATCGTTCCAATTACTCCTGAGCCGAGATTAACAAAAGAAACAAAGGAACAAAGGACAAACGCAATTATCTCCTGGAGACGAGTTTGGCCTATTTCCCGTACTGGCATCATAAATCCTGAGCTGAATAGCCTTGTCCTGATCGTAACGTTGTGAACGGGGTTGCACTCCATCCTCTTGAGCTTGCCTACATACTCCAAAGAGCCGTTGGGCCAGTTCGATTCCTCTGATAAATCCGCCAGACGGGCGCCGGCCGCTGGCAGGTTTCCTTTTTCGAATAAAAAATTTAAAATATTCGGAACGATTGGCTATATTCGAGCCATGCCGATTTATGAATTTGCCTGTCCGAAATGCCGAAGGATTTTCAATTTCCTTTCCAAGCGCCTCAACCCTGAGCGGCTCCCGGTTTGTCCCAAGTGCGGCAATAAAAAAATGCAAAAGCAAATGAGCCGGTTTGCCATGTCGAGGAACTTAAGGGAACCGGGTGAATCCGGCGGATCGAGCAGCCCGGACACCATGCCAGGCGCCCCGGATTTCGACGATCCAAGGATTGCGCGGGCCATGGCCGAAATGGAACGAGACATGGAACATCTGGACGAAAATAATCCTCGGCACATGGCCCATATGATGCGCAAAATCAAAGACGTCCTGCCCTCAGGAGCCCTCCCGAAGGAATTCGAAACCGCCATAAAGCGGCTTGAGGCCGGCGAAGACCCCGAAAAAATCGAAGCCGATATGGGCGACATCTTCGGCGATATGATGGAAGGGACATCCGACGGCGGCGGTTATATGAAGGATGAGGGCCTGTACGATTACTGACCGGTTTAATGGCAGGGATGCCGGCGCATCAGAACGCCGTCCGGCGTTCGTTTAGAACATTCCGAATGCCCCGGGCAACCAGCGCCATGCGCTTCAATGGGATGCTTGGCTTTTACGATTCGGGCCGCGCAATGACCATCCAACCAACGCCGAACTTGTCTTCAAGCATGCCGAATTTCGAAGCGAAGAATGTTTTGGCGAGCGGCATCATCACTTTTCCTCCGTCCGCGAGGGCTGCAAATTGTTTTTCCGCTTCCGATTCGCTTGGACTTGTGAGCGAGAGCTGAAAACCAGAAAAACCCGCTCTTCCGGAACATTGGCCGTCCGACATCAGCACAACGCTTTGGCCAATCGTGACTTGCGCGTGCATGATTTTATTTTCCGAACCGGGGGCCATTCCGGGCGGGCGCTCAGGGCTGTCTTTGAACCGCATGAGCATTCCCACCTCGGCGCCCAGCGCCCGTTTATAAAATTCGATGGCCTCTTCACAGCGGCCTTCGAAAAACAGATAGGATTGAATGAGTGAATTGTTTTTAGCCATATTTAACTCCTTAATCTTTCTTTCTTGCGATTATTGTTTTATCGGGCTTGCGGATCGGGGACCGCTCGCTTTCGGGCCACGATCCTGTTGAGCCGCGCGCGTGCAAGCGGAACCCCGGCCGGGATGCCCTGTTCGTCTCTTACGGTCACGCCGTTGCTTCGGCCAGTTCAGCTTCCGGCAAAGCCTCTTTAAGGAGCGGACATTGCTCCAGGACCGGCCGGACTTCAACCTTGGCGCCATAGGGCAAACCAGGGCATTGCTGCGCGATTGCCACCGCTTCATCCATGCTGTCCACGTGCAGCAAAAAGTAGCCGCCCACCGCTTCCTTGGATTCGGCAAATGGCCCGTCAGCCACAACCCGTCCGTTCCTGCCTGAAACGACTTTGCCCTTGTTCTCCAGCGGGTTGCCGGCGATGACTTTGCCGTTCTCGGTCAATCCTTTAAACCAGGCTATCCATTGGCCGGCCACCTGTTGCATTTCTTCGGGCGACAGCGACTTGGACCAATCGTTGCCGCGAAACAGCAGGATATATTCATTGTTTGCGCTCATATTTTTTTCCTTTCAGTTTTGGTTGTTAGTTGTGTTCGTTCAATGATAAGACGAATGGCCGGAGCAATTCAGGACACCGATTCAAAACTTTTTTGGTGAATGTGTCGCTCGCATTCGCCCAGCCTTTTTTTCAGAAATATCCGTTCGGATTCTATTTCCGCCAATTCCAGCGATTTTTGAAAATGAACGGCGGCTGCATTGGCCTGATTTAAGCGCAATTCAAATTCACCAAGCACGGCATGCAAAAGATAATAAGACTTGAGCGCTGGCAGGTCCGGGATGGAGCGAATGGCTTCGATGCCCGCCCGCGGTCCGTTGACTTCGGCGATGGCCACGGCACGATTGAGCGCCACCACGGGAGAGGCGTCAAATTCCGTCAGGCGGTCGTACAAAGACAAAATCTGCCGCCAGTCGGTCGAGGCGAAGTCCGGCGCGACACTATGGCAGGCGGCGATGCCCGCTTGAAGGTGGTATTCGCCGAGTTCGGCCTGGGGGGCCGATTTGGAAAAATGATGCATGCCCCTCGCAATCATCGGCCGGTTCCACAGGGCTCGGTCCTGCTCCCGCAGGCGCAAAAGGTTGCCTTCGCTGTCCAGGCGGCCGGGAAGCCGCGCTGCGCTGAACAGCATCAAAGCGAGCAAGGCATGGGTTTTAGGCAGGTTACCCGCCGGATGTTCGGCGAGAAGGCCGGTTAAGCGAATGGCCTCCGCGCAAACGTCTTCGCGGATCAATTTATCTCCGCTCGATGCCTTGTAGCCTTCATTAAAGAGGAAATAGAGTGCTTGCAGGACACCCTCCAACCGTCGGCCCAATTCCTCGCCGGCCGGAATTTCAAACGGAATTTGTGCCTCGCGGATTCTTTGTTTGGCGCGCGTCAGGCGTTTGGCAATGGCGGCTTCTGTGGTAAGAAACGCGCGGCTGATCTCAGTGACACTGAAGCCGCCGAGAGTCTTGAGGGCCAGGGCGACCTGCGCTTCGGGCGCGATCAGCGGGTGACAGCAGACGAACATCATGCGGAGGCGATCGTCGGCGATCTCATCTTCGGGAACGATGACGCCTTCCGCGACCGGATTGTTGCGGTCCATCAACCGCGCGATTTCAGGCTCTTTGTCCTGAAAAACCTTCTCGCGCCGGACCACGTCCAAGGCGAGATTTCTCGAGGTCCGCATGATCCAGGCCGGCGGATTCTCCGGGACGCCATAAAAAGGCCAGGTCTGGAGCGCGCTCATCAGCGCTTCCTGCACCACATCTTCCGCCAGCGTGAGATGGTCCGGGCCGAAAATGCCCGTTAGTATCGCGACCATCTTTCCGGATTCGTGCCGGAAAAGGTGTTCGACGATGTTCGATACCTGAGGCGATTCCCCGTTCGTACTATTGGAATTTTTCATCTCTCAAGCCGCCCGGCTTCCATGGGTTTAGCGACGGAGACTCCATCCTCCTGTGACTATACCGCGAATGGCAGAACTGTAAAGTCTAACGGATGAACGTTCTTCGCAGGATTAAATCCCCAAAGGCTTGGAACGTCTTGAGGACCAAAAGCGGGAATAAAACAAATACGGCGCGACCAGATTTAAAAACTGCCGCTTTTTATTGGTTGGCAAAATGCAAATCGAGGATTTTCAGAATCGCGGACCAGTCGGAGAAACGACGCCAGGGTTTGATGGCAAATCTGCGGCGCTCGGATTCGAGGCATCAAGCTATTTGGCCAGCGCCAGGGCCAGGCGGGATTTCTTTCGGTTGGCCGCCGCGCGCGGAAGGACGCCGGATTTGACCGCTTTGTCAAAAGCCGAATGGACACCGGATAAGGCTTTGGAAGCCTCGTCCTTCTTGCCGCCGGCAATCAGCGAGCCAAATTCTTTTTCCAACCGGCGCAACTTTGACTTCGCGGCGCGATTATGCATACGTTTGCGTTCGTTGCTCCGCATCCGGCGTTCGGCTGACTTTGTATTCGGCATAATTTTTTCCCTATATCGAAAGGGGCAAAAGCCTATCCGGAATTTGCGGCGTGTCAAAGCAATTTACCGCAAAACTTTCATTTCATCTTCATCTTCTATGCACGCCTTCAAAAAGACTAAGCCGATCGAATGCCAATTGATAGCGATGGTGAGTTGTTGGTTACGGATGACTTGTGGGAACCTGGCGCAGGACTAAGCGCGAAATCAATTGATTCAGCAGCCTTCGAAAATCCGCGTCAGCTTTGGATAAACGGCTCGAAACCTCAAATGCCCATTTGCGCAAACCCAAATTCGTTGTAACGTCTTTTTATGCAACATTGGAGGATCACGCGGCAACCGTTTTCGGTCTGAAAAAGGATTGCCCGCATTCTCTCGCACCCGCACAATGCCCTCCCTTTGACATGAGCGATACAC
>JBOHXA010000091.1:0-9578 GCA_050737335.1 Limisphaerales bacterium
GAGCATTTTAGCGGTGAAGACCGGGAAAAGCCCTCGCGCGAAACGCGCCGGGGCAGACGCCCCGAGGGACGAGGGGACGCCGACCGCCGATTCGGCCAAAAGCGCGGCCCAAAAAGGGATCCTCGCCGTCACGCTCGGCCTGAGCCGGCGCGTCCGGAACCCTCCGCCCCGTTGCCCGAAATTGCGGTCACTTTCTTAGCCGATGAAAAGGGCGTTGAACACCTTGCGCGGCAAATCAAAGTAACGGGCCGCGCCTATCCGCTCTTTCAAATCGCCCATGTTGTCCTCCAAAAGCCCGAGCGATACGCCGTGCGCCTGGGCGTCAGGAAAAAACCGGACGGCCCCGTCATCCAGCCACTGTTCGTGTGTGCGCTGGACGACACCCCATGGCTTTCGGATGACGAAGCCGTTGCGCATGTCCTGAGAACGCACTTCGCGACATTTTACCAGGCCGAACGCACGGCCACCACCCCTCCCAAGGGGACTTACACCTTTGTGGCCCAGTGCGGGATGAGCGGGGTGATTCTTGGGCCGCCCAATTATCACGACTACCAAAACCAGTTGCGCAAGCTGCACGCTGAACGCTTCTTCAAAATGCCCTTTGAATTGTTTAAGGCTCGCGTGAAGATTGTCAAAGACGAAGCCGTCGTCAAAAAGTGGATCGAGGAGCAGAGTTTCAAAACCGAATACATTTGCCTTAACGTCCCTGAACCGCTCAAGTTGCCTTCGCTCGAGGAAGTCGAAAAGCATTTTCGCTCCAGCCACAAGGAATCCATCATCAAGCCCGCTGAAACCGCTGTGTTTGACGGAGTCAAAAGTCGGAACTTGCGTAGCCATGACTTGCAGCGGCTGGTCCGGGCGGAATGGGAAAAACAACGGCGTTTTCCTCTTCAACTGGCCACCTCGCTGAGCAAACAACTTGCTTCCCACGGTCTCCAGTTCTTTAAGGTCAACAAAACCGCCGTACACGTCAGCGTGGCGCGCCCGCAATTTCTGGACCTGGAAACCACTCCCGTTTCTGAACACATCAGGCGTATCGTTGATTTCATCAACGCTAACCCGGGTTGCTCCAGGCGCAAGCTCATGGAATCTCTGGCGCCGGCCCCAAGAGCGCCCGCGCCCGCTGCCGCTGCCGGCGCGCCGGAGCCGCCCAAAGAAGCCCCCGCCCAACAACCCGAACTCACTCCTGAGCAAACCGCCTTAATCGCCGACTTGCACTGGTTGATTCATCAGGGCCACGTTTTGGAATTTGCCGATGGCCGGCTGGAAACGGCCAAAAAACCCCTCCCTAGGCCGCCCAAGCCGGAAGCAAAGGCACCCGCCGAACCCTTTCCCGCAGGGCAAGCTGCATCCGCCAACCAAACCAACCCGGGCGAAAGCGCTCCCGGCGAACCAGTTTCCCCGTCGGAGCATATTTCTGACGAACTAAAACCATCGGAAGGAAAATCCGCGGAAATCCCCGCGCCCGAACCGGCCAAAATCGAAGCGGTGGAAAAGCCAGCCGAATCCCCCGCTTCCGAATCCCCCGCTTCCGAATCTCCGGCAATGGAAGCTCCCTCCGCCCCGTCGTAAGCTCCCACATTACCTTTCGGTTCGCGTGGTTTCGCCAGTACGCACGCCAGCCCTGTTGCTCGGACAATTCAGAACCAAACGGCGCCGGTTGTGTCAAGCGGCGCCCGGCGGAAGCGCGAAACCCCGGCTTGTAATAAACTACGGTGTCTTTTTCCTATCAGGCAAGAGGCTCCTTCCGGCAACGGATTCCTTCCTTTCCTTAATCCGCCGTCGTGTTAAATTAACGCATGCCATTTAGCAAATTAGGTCTGGCGCAGCCCATCGTGGACGGCGTCAAAGCGGCGGGTTATATCGAGCCAACCCCGATTCAACTGCGGGCCATTCCGCTGGTTCTGGCCAGACGCGACGTCATTGGCAGCGCGCAGACCGGCACGGGCAAAACTGCCGCATTTGGATTGCCCATTCTCTCCAAACTGGCCGCGCATTCTCCCGGACACGGCCCGCGCGCGTTGATCCTTGAACCGACGCGGGAACTGGCCGCCCAGGTGGAAACGTCATTCCGCGATTATGGCCGGTTCATGAATCTGAAAGTCGCCGTTGTATTCGGCGGCGTTGGTTATGGCCGCCAAAACGACGCGTTGCGGGACGGCACGGATATCATCGTAGCCACACCCGGCCGCCTGCTGGATCATCTCGGGCGGGGCACCACTAAATTGGACCGGGTCGAATATCTTGTCCTGGATGAAGCGGATCGAATGTTGGACATGGGATTTTTGCCTGATGTGCGCAAAATCGTCGAGCGTTGCCCCCGCAACCGCCATACGGCTCTCTTTTCGGCTACCATTCCGCCCCAGATTGAAACCCTCATCAACTGGGCCATGCGCCATCCTGAAACCATCGAAATTGGCGCGCGCCGGTCACCGGCTGAAACCGTCAAGCACGTCATCTATCCGGTCGCTGACTCTCAGAAAGCGGATTTGCTCCTGAAACTGCTGGATTCGGTCCATTACGATTCTGTGATTGTATTTTGCCGCACGAAACATGGGGCCGACCGCGTCGCGCAATTGCTCAAGCGCAACAGCCATGCGGTCTGCGTGTTGCATTCTAACCGCACTCAACGCGAACGCGAGCAGGCCTTGCATGGGTTTCGAGACGGCCGTTTTGAAGTGCTTGTGGCCACGGACATCGCCGCCCGCGGCTTGGACATTGCCGAAGTGAGCCACGTGATCAATTACGACGTTCCTCAGCATCCGGAGGATTATATCCATCGTATTGGGCGCACCGGCCGGGCCGAAGCCACCGGCGACGCCTTCACCATCATGACAGCCGAGGACGGCAGCCACGTCTTCGCCATTGAGCGGTTTATCAGCCAAAAAATTCCCCGCATCAAGCTCGAGAAGTTTGACTATCGTTACACCGCGCTCTTTGATGAAAACAAGCAGGGCGGGAAGCAAATGGGATTTCCAGGCCGCGCCCGCGCCGTTCGGGTCCACGGCGGGTATCATTTTGGAATGTCAAAACGCCGGCGGTAGAAACAAAACCAATATTTTTTATTGAACAAGCCGCCAGCGCTTCTGAGGGTTTATTGCATCCGGCGCCGGAAGATGCCCATCACGCCGCCGGGATCGTTAGCTTCTGGCCCACTGAGAGTCTATCCGTGGCAAGGTTGTTCCCTCCCATGATCGCTTTGACGCTCGTGTGATGCGTTTTGGCGATACGGCTCAACGTATCGCCGGACTTGACCAGATAAACCACCGCGCCGGTGATGTGGGGAGGCTCAGCCGGCGCGGCAGTTTGTTTTGGAACCGTGGCAACAGGACAAGGTTGCACGGGGAGAGAAATCCCGGAAACACTCTGGTCCAGTAGTGAAGGCGAATAGGCGGCCTGTTGGGCCGGAGTTTGAATCGCGGCGGTCGTTTGATTTTGTTCCTCGGCCATTTGAGATTTTTCGCTGACGCATCCTTCAATCAACAGACCGATGACAACCGCAACGCTGACAATAACGGCAGTGACGACGGTTTTTTTAAATCGTTCCCGGCGGCGTTGCTCGATATCCAGCTTAAAGCAGGTTGGTATCTGAAACGGATTCGGCGCGCTCATACGCTAACTGCCACGCTATAAGCATAGCCGATGCCATCCAGACGAAGAATTATTCGTGCGGCCTCAAGCCGTTAAAGCTCTCCGTTTTGACTCATTGCAGGACAGTGTGTCCCGTTTTTGCCGCATCTCCTACTCCCCGGTCCACGCAAGCGACGATGTCGCCGCAGCACCGCAACCTGGCATGGATGCTGGCGATAAAAAAATTCCCTGCCTCTTCAGCATTATTGATTAATAGCTCACTTAAATTTTGGCGCGGGTTTCGCAAGCGGCTTGGCCCGGGCTTGCAGGGTTGGGCGCCTTTATTCACCGGTCGGAAGGGAAATGACCATGGCCGTGCCTGCGCCGGAGCGGGACTTTATCTGGATTGTTCCCTTATGCGTCTCGACTATTCGGCCTGTTATCGCCAGGCCCAGGCCGGTTCCTTTGGCTTTGGTTGTGCTCAAGAGGGCGGTAAAGGCCTGCTTTTGCTGTTCTTCGCTCATTCCGCCGCCGGTGTCTTTAAATTCAACGATCACCCGGGAATTCACCGCCCGCGTTTTGATTGTCAGCGCGCCGCCTCGCGGCATCGCTTCGGAGGCATTCAATATCAGGTTCAAAAAGGCCTGTTCCAATTGCGGGGCGTCGCCCATCACGGGCGGCAAGTCCGGCTGCAAACGCCGGGCCATGGTTATATTTTGATTCGCCAGTTTATGGCGCACCAGCAGCCCCAGTTCATTCACCAGTTCATTCAAATTAACCGGCGCGAATTTCGGCTCGGTCGTCCGCGCAAAATTGAGGATTTGTTCCACGATTTTATTCAGATGCTCGATTTTCGCTTCAATCACTTTGCTGTCTCTGGCGCGCGGATCTCCCTCGGGAAAATTTAAATTCAAGGAATGATATAACAGCTTCATCACCGTGAGCGGATTCCGGATTTCATGCGCGACCTCCGCGGCAAGCAAACCCAGCGCTGACAACTTTTCGTTTTGCCGCAATTGC
Source organism: Limisphaerales bacterium (assembly GCA_050737335.1). Lineage (GTDB taxonomy): Bacteria > Verrucomicrobiota > Verrucomicrobiia > Limisphaerales > UBA11358 > UBA11358. The sequence goes on from JBOHXA010000091.1 coordinate 4,591, forward strand.
TCTTCCACGTCCACGATCCGCTCGTAGAGCCTCGCCTTTTCAATTGCGATGGCGGATAACTCGGCCAGCGCGCCCATGATGCGGATTTCTTCGTTGGAAAAGTTATAAGGCCTTCCGGTATACACATTGAGCGCGCCAATGGCCTGGCCCGCGAACAACAGCGGCACACTCAGCAGCGAGATAAGCCCCTCGCGCCGCGCAATGTCAACGTTTTGATAATCGGTGGACGCCTGCACGTTGGCGATCTGCAGCGGCTTTTTACGACGCACCACCACGCCCAACAGGCTTTCTTCGACGCTTAGCCTGGACTTTTGGACATACGCGGGCCCGGCGCCATGGCTGGCCCGCAAATCGAGCCACTGGCGGTGTTCATCGAGCATCATCAGCGAGCACATTCGGGCGCGCATGAGATCGCATGCTTCCCTCGTAATCGCGCGCAACGCCTCATCCAGATTCAACGTGGAATTGATGGCGCGGCTCACGCGGGCCAGCGACTCGAATAAATGCGCTTTCAATCGCAGTTGCTCGTAGAGCCATGTATTTTCAATGACCTTGGCCGCCTGGACGGCCAGCTCTTGGAGCAATTCCTGGTCTTCGGCGCTAAAGGCGTTCGCGCGCTCCGAATCCATGTTCAACACGCCGCGTGTTTCCCCGTTTACTTCCAGAGGGACAGCCAATTCGGATTTAACGCCACGCCGCGCGGCAATGTATCGGGCGTCCCGGCTGACGTCATTCACCAATGCCGGTTGGCCGTGACGCGCGACCCATCCGGTGATGCCTTCGCCTGGCCGCAATCGCAGCCGGCGGGACCGGGCTGGCAGATTTTGCGAAGCGTGAATCTCCAGGAATCCCGACGTGGGATTCATCAAGACGACGGAACCCGAGGACGCCCGGACCAACCGCGCCGCTTCACTGACAACCAATTGAAGGGCTTCCTGGGCTTCAACCGTAGAATGAATGACATTACTGACCTGGTATAACAATTCCAGCCGCTCAAGACGCGACTTTAATTTGAGAAGATCGTCGGTCACTGTAGTTTGTCACCTGATACGGCTCATCAAGACCAGTCCGGACAGGCCGAAAAACAGGTTGGGCAGCCACGCGGCCAGCCAGGGCGGCCAGGCGCCGTTCGAGCCAAATGCGATACTCACTCGTTGCAGGGCGAAATAGATAAGACAGATGAAAATACTCCCCGCCACGCCGAAGAAAAGATTGCGCCTTCCGGGCGTTGCGCCGAACGGTATCGCAATGAGCGCAACCACAATGCACGTCACGGGCATGGCAATCCGCTCCTGCAAATCGGTTAGAAGTTTGCCTCGGTCTCCCCTCGATACATTCGGATGCCATCGCAAATAACCGACAATGTCGCGAAGCGGAATATTCGGGTTTTGCTGTTTTACGTCAAAAAAACGGGCGATTTTAACTTCCCGCGCGATTTGTTCCGGCGTTTCATCAAACTGCGGCATGGCCAGCACATTGGTTTCCAATATGGGAATGGACATTGACAGAGGGTCTGCCTGGGAAAATTCTTGAACGTAGCGCGGCGCCCGCGCGTAAAAGACCCAGACGCCATTGGTGTACACCCCCCAATCGGCCGACAAACTACGCTTGGAGCCGCCGGGCAAAATCCATGAAACCCATGGGTGCGGCACTACGGAAGAGCCGGGACGATAATCACCCCTGAGCACCCATTGGCGGCGGGCGCGGTCGTTTGTAAAGGCCAGATTATGCACCACATCGCGCGCCGCTTTGCCCGGTCCGGAATGGTTGCTCATCGTCCGCTCTGCCCAATCCAGGCAACGCGGCACGGCCGATTCGTTCAAGGCAAAAACCACCGCCGAGGCGAGCAGGCCGATGAGAACATAAGGAATACAGATGCGCCACAGGCTCAGGCCTGCCGCGCGCATGGCCGTCAATTCATTGTGGCGGGCATGGTGAGTGAGCGCCATCAGCAGCCCCAGCAGGAGGGCCAGGGGAATCACAATGGTCAGGTATCCCATCGAGGCTGCCGCCGCATAGCCAATCGTTTCGCCAAAGCCCAATTTCGCCTCCTCTATTTTGCCCGCGTCGCTGAAGACAGTAACAAAAATGATGAACGATTGGATGCCAATGAGGCAAATCGCCAGCGGCATGAGCAATTCACGAAGCAAATAACGGTCAAGCAAACGCATCGGATATAATGGGTAACAGATTTCCACGACGAGGCCAACGTTGAAGGTTTAGCGTTGATACCCGCAAATTGTATCAGCCCGCGGAAACTCCAGCGCCTCAAGAAAAATCTCGGCGACGCCGAAACTGAAAGCTGCCGGACCGGCGCTGGCTCCTGAACGAAGAGGATGAGGGCGGGCGATATTAGCGAGCGGTCGAGCGCGGCTCCGGCTTATACGGAAAAAATACCGCCGCTCTTTCCCGAAGCCGCGCGAAATCGCAAGTCGCGCCGCCGCAGCCAATCTAATCCGCGGCCTTGTGCTGTCCTAATGCACACATCGAGCAAACGAAACTGAATGCCGGATGCAAAGCCCGGGTTAAACGGAATGCCGGAAAGGTCCCGGCCCGAAGAAATGGAAGATGAAACCAGGACAGTGACCATTGATTTCCGCCGCGCACTTTGCATTGCTGTGGCTCTAGAACTTGCATTTTTCACTTCGTCCATATTAGCCTCCTCAGCCCCTATTCGTCGGTTTTTGTGCCGCGCCAGCTTCTCGTCCGGACCGGAGCGTTGATTCAATTAAAGCGTTCAAATCTTCGGCCTTTAGCTGGGTTTGTTTAAGCTGTTTTTTACTCGCTTGAAGTCTCTTTTTCAAGCCTTCGAGTTCCTTCCCCAGTTTTGAACTGTGCTTGCCCACAGGATGCAATCAGCTTATCAAATGCCATCTGATTTCATTCATTCGTTTACGGCCACAGTCACAGCGGGCATGCCAATTGCTGCTCCCATCCTGTGATGCAAGGACGTCCAAATAATGAGGCCGAATTGGAGCACCTGGAGATTCAGGTCCGGCACGCCAGGCATTCGATTCATCGAACCGAACTCAAGGTGGAAGCGATAGAGGCCTCCATCCATGACATGGAAAAATTTTATCCGAAAATCAAAATCATCCATCGCCCTGCCGACCCGAGGGAAGATGGTTTCAGTTTATTTGCGGAAAACCTCCTGCTTCGGCCGGCGTGACCGCGCATTTGCATTTTGCTTTGCGGTGAGCGCCACTGGCGATCTACCACTGGCGCCGCCACCCCGTTTCTGACTTCCGTTGCATTCCACCAATCGGACCGCGGATTTCTCGAGTCTGCTCAATCTTTTGCTGCTCCTAACGGCTTGCGGCAAACGCAAGCGCACGCGCGAAAGCGGCCACCGGCGCCGCAGGCGCGATATTTGCGGCTAAAAAGCGATTAAACCCGATTTTCATACGAGGGCGACATGGTCCGCGATTGAAAATGAGATGCGCCGCCGGAAAGGTCGCCGACAGATTGGCTACTGCTGGACGCCGGGTTCAATGACCATTCGCGTGATTTTTTAATTTTGCGGCGGGCTTAACCATGTTTAAATTTGAAATACATGAACGAATGGAATATCCAATCTCGCGCGGCCGCCTGTGAAGCGTGCAACCAGCCTTTCGCCGACAAACAACCCTTGCACACGTTGCTTTTTGACGAAAAGGCCGAATTGCGCCGCATGGACGTTTGCCAGAACTGCTGGCAAAGCCAGTTCAGCGAAGGAGCCCGCGACCGCAAAGGCTTTATTTCCCACTGGCAAACCGTCTTTATGGCCCCCACCGCGGTCGTCGAAGCGATCCAAAAAGACACTGCCGAAACACTCCTGCGCAAACTCATCGAGCAAAACGATCCGCAACACGCCCCGGCCGCTTTCATCCTGGCCGTCATGTTGGAACGCAAGCGTATTCTCAAAGTGAAAGAACAGGTCGTCCGCGACGGACGGCGTCTCTTCATTTATGAGCATCCGAAAACCGGCGATGTCTTTACCATCGCCGACCCGAATCTCCGTTTGGATCAGCTTGAGCAGGTCCAACGCGACGTGGCCCAATTGTTGGAGCACGGGTTGAACCCGCCGGGTCAACAAGCCGAACAACAGGGCCCCCCGGCCGAGGACGGAAATGCGGTTCAATCCGCTGAACCATTATCCGCCGCCCCTTCAAAATAAGATTTCCGCGCGATATGAAGGTTCCGCTCCGAAACCGCCGACCTCGCGCGCAATGGAGCTAAGTCTTGCCTATGCCCTCCGGACCGAACCTTCCCGATTCCTTCGGCTATCATTTCCGCGACGGACGATTATTGCGCCTGGCCCTGACCCATCCCTCGGTCGTCCATGAAATCGGCACAGCCACCGCACACAACCAGCGATTGGAATTTCTGGGTGACGCGGTGCTGGAGTTGGTCCTCACGCAAAAGCTTTACGAGGACTTTCCGGCATTCGACGAAGGTACGTTGACGAAGGCGCGCGCCAAGCTTGTGAATCGTCACAGTCTGGCCGCGCGCGCCCGCACACTTGGCCTGGGGGAGCATCTGATCCTTAGCCGGGGCGAAGAAATCAGCGGCGGTCGCGATCGGGGGTCTGCTTTGGCCGACGCTTACGAAGCCCTGCTTGGGGCGATCTTTTTGGATGGCGGTTTCGAAGGGGCGCGCGAATTCATTATACGGGAATTCGCGGACGCATTTGATGGGCTGGCCGCCCACCCGGTCATCGAAAATCCAAAGGGTGAACTGCAGGAATTGCTGCAAACTCGCTCAGCCAAAGCGCCGGAATATCAAACGGTCCAAATTTCCGGCTCGGACCATGATCCGCTCTTCGAATGTGGCGTGTGTCACGAGGGCGTCCAGCTCGCGCTCGGACGGGGGAAAAGTAAAAAAGCCGCAGAAAGTGCCGCCGCGCTCGTCGCCTTAAAAGCGTTGAGGCCGTGATCCCTTCACTTATTTATGAAATTGCTGGACGGGGTTCCGATGGGGCGGACGTCATGCTGCCGTGCCTGTTTGAG
>JBOHXA010000092.1:0-17575 GCA_050737335.1 Limisphaerales bacterium
GCCTAGGCTTCGGCCAAAGCGCATCACCAGACAATCTGCCGAGAAAAGTTTCTGATTGTTTCCCCAGTCGCCCGTACCGTAAACCGACACAGGTTGGTGAGTCGAATAGACTAAGGCGCGCGAGAGAAACCTCTCTAAGGAACTCGGCAAAATAGCCCCGTAACTTCGGGAGAAGGGGTGGCCACTTCGGTGGCTCTCAGTAAATTGGGTTTAGCGACTGTTTAACAAAAACACAGCACTCTGCCAAGTCGTGAAGACGACGTATAGGGTGTGACACGTGACCAATGCGGAAAGATCAAGGTGACTTGTTAGCCGCAAGGCGAAGCTCGGAGCCAAAGTCCCCGTGAATGTCGGCCGTAACTATAACGGTCCTAAGGTAGCGAAATTCCTTGTCGGGTAAGTTCCGACCTGCACGAATCGTGTAACGACTGAACCGCTGTCTCGGAGAGGATCTCGGCGAAATTGTAACGGCGGTGAAGATGCCGCCTGCCCGCAGTAGGACGGAAAGACCCTATGCACCTTTACTGTAAGCTCGTATTGTGTTCTGGTTAATGATACTTAGCGTAGGTGGGAGACTTTGAAGTCATGGCTTCGGTTGTGATGGAGTCGCAATGTGAAACACCACTTTTTATTAATTAGGATTCTAACCTCACTCTGTTAGCCAGATGAGGGACAGTGTCTGCGGGTCAGTTTGACTGGGGCGGTTTCCTCCCAAAGAGTAACGGAGGAGCGCTAAGGTACTCTCAGCATGGTTGGCAACTATGCGTCGAGCGTATGGGTAGAAGAGTGCTTAACAGCGAGACCAACAAGTCGAGCAGGTACGAAAGTAGGCCCAAATGATCCGATGGTTTAATGTGGAATTGCCATCGCTCAACGGACAAAAGGTACGCTAGGGATAACAGGCTGATCGGATCCAAGAGTTCACATCGACGATCCGGTTTGGCACCTCGATGTCGGCTCATCGCATCCTGGGGCTGGAGAAGGTCCCAAGGGTCCGGCTGTTCGCCGGTTAAAGCGGCACGCGAGCTGGGTTCAGAACGTCGTGAGACAGTTCGGTCCTTATCCACTGTGGGCGAAGGAAACTTGAGGGGTTCTAACCTTAGTACGAGAGGACCGGGTTAGACGCACTTCTGGTGTGGCAGTTGTTCCGTCAGGGGCATCGCTGCGTAGCCATGTGCGGAAGAGATAAGCGCTGAAAGCATCTAAGCGCCAAGCTCCTCCCAAGATAATGTTTCCCGTGCCGCAAGGCACCTGAAGACCACGGGCAGACTACCCGTTTGATAGGCTGGGAATGTAAGCGTCGTGAGGCGTTTAGTTGACCAGTACTAATCGGTCGTGCGGCTTGATTGCTTTTTCCTTCAAGGAAAGATGCAATTTCAACTCGCGAATTGTGCGCCCATTTTTCTCCCCTGTGTGTAGTTTTCAGAGAACCGCTGAATTGTTTTGGCTGCGTTCTTTAACAGATGCGCGGCGAAGTTTTGTTGCGGCAAAGCCCTGGGCTTTGCGCAAGCGCTGGCCGTGCGCGAATACTTTTTGGTGGCATTACCGCAGTGGTCCGACCCGTTCCCATTCCGAACACGGCCGTCAAACACTGCAAGGCCGATGGTAGTGGTTGTATAGCTTCCGCGAGAGTAGGTAGCCGCCAGTCTTTCAAAAAGCCGAAACATTCAATGTTTCGGCTTTTCTCTTTATCGAGATCCTCCCAACCCCGCATTTTGCGGCGGATCAATGCCGCGGCGTTAGAAACATCTTGATTTCATCCGCCATCGGCATGAAATTTCGCAAATGTCTTTGCCGTTACAAGCTATTACGTTAAGCGCCGAGCAGGTTGGCGAATTGAAGCAAAAACTTGCCGATTTGCGCCATGATATCAACAACAATGTCGCCCTCATCCTTTCGGCCATCGAGATGATCCGTCGCCGCCCGGAGAGTTCTGAAAAGATGATTGAGTCCATGGCCAGGCAACCCCACAGAATTACCGAGACCGTGATTCAATTCTCAAAGGCGCTTGAAAGCGCCCTCCAAATCACCCGGCCAGGAAATGAGCCGTAACTGATAAAGCGATTCCTCCGTCTAAATGGAATGTTATGAAAATATTGAGATGCCTTTTACTCTGTGCCGTTGTAACCACTTTGGCGGCAAAAACCTCCGCTGAGCCAAATCATTCGATGGGCTTGGAAGCCCGGTTTTTTCCCATGCTTGGCCGGTTGTTGACAGACCAGCAGCGCCTGTCCTTGCTTCGAAACATGGACTCGCAACGCGACCAAATTCGGCCGTTACAGGAGAGGATCCGAATCTCTCGGGCCGCGTTGATGAATCAGGTCATCAGCGGCAAATTCGATGAGAAACGCGCGCGACAATATGCCGCGCAATCGGCTTATGCCGAGGCGCAGTTGACGGTGGTATTTGCCAAAGCCCTTTCGCAAATGCAGCCCCCGCTTACGGCAAGGCAAATCGCGCAATTGAAGGGATTCAAGGGCGGACGCTTCTTTGGATTCCGTGATGAGGCGGAAGCGCCCGCGCCGGAAGTCCATTTGAAAATGCCGCCAGCCCTGCCGCAAGATACCAACGGCCTGCCAATTGTTAATTAGCGGGCCAGCCCTTGCAGCCAGAATTTCCGGCACGAGTCTCAGCGGTCCGGCAGGCAGACATTTGCGCTTCATCGTCCGGGTTTCATCGTCCATAATTTTTTTAATGGAACGAAGCGAAGCGGAACTGATCAGAGCCGTGTTGCAGGGCGACGCGGCGAGCTTCGAGCCTCTCGTTGAAAAATACTCGCCCCGTGTATTCGGCGCCGCGCGACGTTACGCCCGCCGCGAAAGCGAAGTGGAGGACATTGCCCAGGAAGTATGGCTTAAAGCATATGAAAAGCTGCATAGTTTTCGTGGCGAGGCTCCGTTCGAGCATTGGCTCATGCGTCTGACCGTCCGCACGTGCTATGATTTCTTGCGCGGCCACCAGCGCAATCGCGAATCATCTTTTTCCGACCTTTCAGAATCCGAAAGCGATTGGCTGGAAAAATTTGTCGCCGCGCCTGAATCAGCCAGTCAAGAAGCCGACGCCGCAAAGCTGCTCGTCGGCCGTATATTGGAAAAACTTTCCCCCCAGGGGCGTTTGGTCATAACGTTGCTCGAGATTGAAGACCGCTCGGTCAAGGAAATCGCCGAATTGACGGGATGGTCGGTGCCTCTGGTGAAGGTGCGGGCATTTCGCGCGCGCGCTGAAATGCGAAAAATCCTTTCAAAAATGGCCAAAGACCAGTATTTGTAATTGTAACCACGCGTCCGCTAAAGCGTCTAAGAATATATGAACGTTACTGACCTCGAGCGCAAACTGATTGCCGCCGCCCGCGCCAATGCGCCGGATGGGCGTGTCCCTTATGCCTTCGAAAAGCGTATCATTGCGCGGATTTCGGGGATCAGTCCGACGGATAATGTGGCATTATGGGTGCGTGGATTATGGCAGGCAGCCGCTTCATGCGTTATCGTCGCCGTGTTGTGCGGCGCCTGGGCGTTTTTCAATCCGGCAAGCAATTCCGGGGAGGACCTTTCGCAAAATCTTGAAACCACGCTCCTGGCTTCCGTTGACCAGGGCGACCAGGCCCAGTGAATTACTGGAAGGTCATCCTCGCAACCATTGTTATTTTCGGCGCGGGCGTTATCACCGGCGGACTCCTCGTGGGCCATGTGGCGCGCCCGGCAGGCCCATTGTTCAACTTCCGAAAACTCGCCGCCACAAGGCATCCGCTTTACGATACGTTGCCGCCCCGGTTGCGTCCGGAATATATGAATACCAATTTTGTCGCCCGATTGAATGAAAAATTGGACCTCAGGCCAAAGCAGCGGGAGCAAATCCGGTGGATCATTTCTCAGGAACAGCAGAATACGCATGAGCTGTGGAAATCGGTGGCGCCCCAGTTTCAGATGGTTTGGCGACTGACACTGGACCAAATCAACAGTGTTTTGACGCAGCGGCAAAAAAAGGAATTTCAGTTGTTGCTGAGGCAGCAGCGCCAGGCACGGCGGCAACGCGGCACCAATGCGCCGCCTCTCATGCCTCATTCGATGACCAATGGGCCGGTGATCTGAGCGGATTTATTCCGCCAGCATCATTTTGATTTTTTTCCGCAAATCCTTCGTGATTGAGCCTACCGGACGGTTGCCGTCAATGATTGTGAAGCCGTAGGTCTTTTGCAGTTTGCGAAATGCCGCCTGCATGGACGTCTGATATTTCAGAAAGCTGTCGAACATGTCGCGTGACAATCCAAGGTCCATGCCGCTTTCCCAATAATCCAGCGAGGCCTTCTTCGCGAGATTGCGCTGAACCAGTTCCTGCGGCTGGACGAAAAGATAAAAGACCGCGTCCGGCTTGACGGCAATGCCGTAAAGATTTTCCAGCCATCGTTCATCCATGCCCCGGACAAGGTCACGCGCCATCAGTGTGTAGATGTAACGGTCCGCCAGGACGATGAACCCGGCCTTGAGCGCCGGTAGAATGATGTTTTCCAATTGATCGGCAAAATCTGTCGCGTAAAAAAGGCTGACCGTGGTGCGGCTCAAAATATTGCCCTTCTGGGCCAATTCCAGTTCCTTGCTGACCAGCGTGGAACGCTTCAGGCCCACTTGCACCGTCGGGTGGCCGCCGGTTTCCAGCCAATCCACCAGGCGCGCGATTTGGGTCGAACGGCCCGAGCCGTCCGCGCCTTCAACTACTATCAGCTTTCCGGCAAGTTCATCGAGCTTCACTCGCGGAATTCCGTGACCGTAAAAGCGACGGTGACCGTTTTTTTGTTCCAGGTCGCTCATACCGCGGCCAGGTCCTCCTCATGTTCCTGCGCCTTGACCTCGGCCGGCCGTAATGCTGGAGGCAGGGGCAGTGGACTGCGCCGGCGGAATTTCTTTAGTTCGATTTTCTCGCTGACCAGTTTGCGCACCTGGCATTGCTGTTTTTCAACGTTTTGATTGGCGTCCATGACCACGAATTTAAACTCCTCGCTCATCGCCACATATTGCTCCAAAATCCGGCCCTGAAAAATTCGAAAGCTTTCGTACGGGTCCGCCGAAAGCCTTAAATCCATTCCCGCCTCAAAAAACTTCAATTTCGGCCGACCCTCGATGATGCGGTTCAATGACACTTCCAAATCCGTCTTGAAAAAGAACGTGATGTCCGGGAGCGCCGCAAAGCTATAAATGGCGCGCACCCATTCGGGAGGACACCCGCGGACTATGTCCCGCCCGAAAGCCGTGAAAACATAGCGATCGCATAAGACGACGTAGCCTGCGCGCAATAACGGCAGCAAATGGCGTTCATAGCGGTCGGCAAAATCCGTTGCGTGAATCAGGCTGAACGTCGTTGGCGTAAGCAACTCGCGCTTTTTGCCCTTGCTGGTGGCCGACTTGACCAGTTCCGACGAGTTCCATTCGCTGAAATACACTTTGATGCCCTCGGCTTCCAGCCATCGTTTGAGCAGATAAATCTGCGTGGACTTCCCGGACCCATCCAAACCCTCAACGGCGATGAGTCGCCCTGGAAAATGCAGGTCAGCAAACGTTTTCATGCTGCGCGCCCGCGGCGTTTTCCAATGCTGCTAAAATCGGCCGCCGCGGACAAGGCCCAAGTTAAATGACACAAATGCCCTCGGTTGCTATGTTAAATGCCCTCGGGAAAGCAAATTCAGCCGAAAATCGGTGTTCGAAAGGCCCGGGTCGCGCCTACGGCTTTGGACCCCGGGCAGGGATGGCCGGTTGCGGACTTTGGACTTTGGGCTGAGCGGCCTGAGCTGAATTTGTTTGTTTTTTGTCCGCCGCGAGAATCCGCTTCATGTATTTTGCCGGATTTTTGTCAAAATCATCTTTGCAATCCGGGCAGCAAAGTTTGACCTCGCGGCCTTGATAAACAAAGGTGAAAGGAGGTCCCATTTCACCGAGCTTATCGCCTGAAACCGGACAGGTCTTCAGTAAATCGGGCCTGGGTTTCGGCGATGGATGAGGACCGGGAGCGGCGCTAATCGAATTGGTGTCATTGCCGGCGAACAGGGGTGAATGATGTCCGAATGTGATCACCAGCAGCGCGCTCGCAACAAGCAAAGTCTCTTTCATTTACGTGCCAATGACATAAATGTGCCCGCGTCAACGTTTGGCTGTGCCGGGCGGCGGCTCATTGATAATGGCCCAAAACATTCCGATTTGTTTTACGGATTCAACAAATTTTTGGAAATCCACGGGTTTGACGACGTAAGCGTTCACCCCCAGCTCATAACTGTGCACCAAATCCTGTTCTTCGCGCGACGAAGTGACCATCACGACCGGGACTCGCTTGAGTTCCGAGTCGTCGCGCATAATTCGAAGCACTTCCAGTCCGTCCACCTTGGGCATTTTCACGTCCAGCAACACGACCACAGGCAAGCCGTTGGCGTGGCCGCTGAATTTGCCGCGCCCGTAGAGGTAGTCCAGCGCCTCGGCGCCGTCGCGCGCCACGACCACTTCGTTGGCCAGGTTATGTTCGTCCAGCGCGGCAAGCGTCAGCTCCACGTCGCGTTCGTTGTCTTCAGCCAGCAATATTCTTTTGAGTGGCGCCATCGTCTTCAAACCTTCGTTTCAGTTGAGTTTTTAGGCAAGGAAAAATAAAACGTGGCGCCGGCGTCGGGTTTGCCTTCGGCCCAGACACGGCCGCCATGGCGATGCACGATGCGGCTGACGTTGGCCAACCCTATGCCGCTTCCCTCGAACTCCTCCGGGCGGTGCAGCCGTTGAAACACCCCGAACAATTTATGGGCATACTGCATGTCAAACCCCACGCCGTTGTCCTGGACGTAAAAAACGTATTCGCCGTTGGTGGAGTCAGCGCAGCCAATCTCGATTTTGGCGGGGTCCCTGGGCCGGGTGTACTTCACCGCGTTGGAAATCAGGTTTACCCACACCTGCTGCAGCATAGCCGGGTCTGCCTCCACTTCGGGAAGGGCGGCGATTTTCCAGTCAATGCGCCGATCATTGATTTCGGTTTCCAGTCCCTGGACGGCTTCATGGACCAATGCTTCGGTCGAGACTTTGCTCCGGCGCAGTTCGGCCCGGCTCATGCGCGAAAACACTAGCAATTCATCAATCAACGTCCCCATCTTCTGCGCGGAATCGCAGATGATATCCAGATATCGTTTTCCCCGCTCATCCAACTGCGCATGGGATTGTTTGATGAGCATCTTCACAAAGCCGTCAATGTGCCGTAACGGCGCGCGAAGATCGTGCGAGACGGAATAGGAAAATGCCTCCAATTCCTTGTTTGCTCCCTCGAGCCGGAGCGAATGGCGCTGCAGGTCCTCGTTGAGTTTTTCGATTCGCTCCTGGGCCAGTTTCCGTTCGGTAATGTCCCGTCCGGTCCCATAGATTACCTTTTGAGGGAGCGCCGCCGCGGCGGTCCAGGCAAACCATCGCCAGGTATTGTCTTTGGCCCGCAAGCGGTTTTCGAAGTAGATGGTCTCGCCGCCCAGTTTGAGTTTTTCGACTTCGGCCTCGGTCGCCGTCCGATCTTCAGGATGGACCAGTTCGATAAAAGGACGGCCTTGCAGTTCGTCCGTTGGCAGGCCCAGAGTCCATTTCCAGGACGGGTTTATGGTTTTCAAGTAACCGTCAAAACCCAAAACGCAGATCAATTCGCGGGACAGATCGAAATAGCGATCCCGCTCCTCACGAATTTCCTCAGCGCTTTTGCGTTCGGTTAAATCGCGCGTGACTTTGACGTATCCCAGCAGGTCTCCCTGTGGATTGCGGATGGCGGCGATCGTGACATCGGCCCAGAAACGCGAGCCGTCTTTTCGAACACGCCAGCCCGTTTCCCCGGCTTGCCCTTTGTCCGTCGCCAGCATCAGAAGCCGCTGCGACTGCCCGCTTTGTCTGGCTTCGGGCGGATAAAATTTTGAAAAATGTTGTCCGACGATTTCGTTGGCGGTGTAACCTTTGATGCGTTGCGCCCCTTCATTCCAACTGGCAATCCGCCCGTCGGGATCGAGCCGCACGATGGCGTAGTCGCGCACAGCGGATATCATCAGACGGAACCGCTCTTCATTCTGTTGCAGGGCGGTTTCAGCCTTGGCTCGCCGTTTTAAATCGCGGCGGCTCAGAAAAACCGCCAGGCCGCCTATGAACACCGCGAATGCGCTGCCGGATATCACCGCCAATTGGGTGCGGTTCCCAATTTTTTGGGCGCGGTCGCGTCTTTCGACCAGACGTTTTTCTTCGGTCCAATACATTTGCGCGGCTGACCACTCGACCTGAGCCATGGCCGCCTCGCTTTTTTCCAGTGGTTCATCCGCCAGCGCGGTCGGCAAACCTGATTTTTGAAACGCGGCGATCCGCTGGTCGGCCAGGGAAATTGCTTTTCGCGTCCTGGCATCAATGTCATCCAGCGCCGCCTCCTGGGTTGGGTTGTCGGAGGTGAGCGCCTTTAATTGTCGCAATTGGTCCAGAATTTTCGCCGCGGCGGCGTCACGGTTTTTGAGAAAGGTTGCGTTGCGGGTGAGCAGATAGCCGCGCTGGTCAGTTTCGGTCTCAAGGATGGTCGCCAACATGGCCTGGAGCCCTGAAACAACTTCCTGGGAGCGCTGGACCCATTTTTGGGCGACTGTGAAATCCTCAATGGCGCGATAGGAGAGCCAACCCATTACTCCCAGCGCCAGGGCAGTCACCACGAATCCCGCTAAAATTTTGTTTTCAACCGGAATTTTCACTCCCGTGCCTTCGTCTGGATTAAAAAGTCCCTATTTGAATTTACAAACATAACCGCCGACATTGCAAAAAGCAAATGCCCTGGAATATGTCCGGCCCCGGGCGCATGCACCCTTGAATCGAAGTCTTCGATTGTCCCCTCAAAAGATCAACCGATGGCGGGCGGCAATATCGCAGCCGTTCCGCCCCGGGTATAGTGTCGGTGATGGTGCAGCGCGTCCTCCCTTCCGGAAAGCCTCTCCGGAGACAGGACATCCCCCGATTACACTCCTGCTTCGGGGAATCGTTCGCGGATTTGTCTGCGCAACCGTTCTTCATCGTCGGGCTGGTAACGGCGGCGGGTGATCAGCCGTTGGATGGCATCCAGCAGTTCCAGCCAATCCTCCAGTGGCGGGTTTGCCACCGGCTGCCAGACGTCAAAGCGCTTTTGCCGATGAAAAAATTTCCATTCTCTTCCGACGTGCTGGGCATAGACCTGTAATTTCAGGCCGTCTTCGGTGGTCCGTTTCCAACTGATTTCAGCTTTGGGCATTTGTCTTGATTAAATTAAAAACATAAATTAGAGATGATTTCCACGACAGCAGCGGCATCGGCGAAATTTGCGCAAGCCAGCGTGGCCGGGCCAGCCCGCAGGCCTGCCAGGGCCAATTGCAAGCGTTAAGATAATAGATCGGCGAAAATCGGCGATGTGGGAAAACCTAATTCTCCTTCTTTCCCAAGACCGCTCCCAACAACATTAATACGCCGAACACGAGCAACACTATTCCCCAAATCAAATTGATGTTCGTCCCGAGAGAATGCGCGTACATGGCCGTGTCGGAGCGGGTTGCCGCGCCGTAGATGATGAGCAACGCGCCGAAGAGTGAAAACATCAGACCAATGGGCCAGCGTAAATCGAGCATGGTTTTACTTTCGTTTGTAAGATTCGATTTTACCAGAAAATATAGTTCAGGATGATACAGCCGATCAGCAAAATCACGCCCAGCACGGCGGGCCGCTGCAGGAAATGTTTCTCATGGTCTGTGATTTTGGGGGTGAGCGAATAGACCAGTCCCTTAAGCTGTTCATCTGATTTTGTCCGCGCCGTTGCCAGCGAAATGAGCACGGTCAAAATAAAACAGGCGCCAAAGGCGAAGGTGGCGAGCCAGAAGTTTTGGGCCATGTCGCTTTGATAGGTATGCGCCACGTGAAGGTAACCGCCTTTGATGCCCGGCAAATCCCCACTGGCCAGGGTCAGAGATTGGACAATCGCCGAGGTAACAATGCCTCCAATCAATCCGTAGAAGGCGCCCGTTCCCGTCGTGCGTTTCCAAAACATTCCCAGCAGGAACGTGGCAAAAACGGGGGCATTGACAAAGCTGAAAACCAGTTGCACCACGTCCATGGCATTGGAGTAGCTGCTGGCAAAATAGGCGCACCCGATGCTGAGCAGGGTGCCCACCACGGTGACGCCTTTACCCATCCACAAATAGTGCTCGTCGCTCAGGTCTTTTGGAGGGGCCGCCACGTCATTACCCCGGCCGCTGACGGCGCTGCCGGTCACTGCAGTCGGGTCGCTTGCAGCGTCTTTTGAAGCCACCGCCAACGCTTCACGCGGGGCGCCGGCGTGGATGGCCGCCGTTTGGCGTTGATTCTCCAACTTGACGCGGCGATACGTTTGATACAGGTCATAGGTCCAGACCGTATTGAACGCGCTTATGTTGCCGGCCATTCCAGACATGAATGAGGCCAGCAATGCCGTCAACGCCAGCGCGAGCAGGCCCGAGGGGCAATACTTTTGCACCAGCGAGGGAATGACACAGTCATAATCGTTGGCGGCGATGCAGGTATAAAGTCCGTCTTTGATTTGGGCGTTGGATAACGGGCTGCTCGAATTCTTCGCGATCAGGGCTGAAACTTTGTCGTCAAAAACCGGCTCGCCCAGCGCCTTTTGAACCGCCTGGACGCCGGATTCGCCCCCGGACGGCGTTGCGCTTTTGACCGCGTCCACGGCATTGGCGTAATTCTGGTTTGAAATAATCGGAGGGGGAATACGGTAATCCTTATTGGGCATGGTCATGAGCGCGGCGGCAATCATGCCTGGCAAAATGACAATTGCCGGGAAAAGCATTTTGGGAATGGCCGCTACCAGCGGCGTGTTGCGCGCGGCGGTCATGTTTTTCGCCGCCATGGCCCGCTGGACGACCAGGAAGTTCGTACACCAATAGCCAAAGCTTAGGACGAACCCCAGGCCAAAGATCATGGCAAAGAGGTCCACACCCATCGGATTATGCGCCGGGCCGGCGATCAACGGCTGCCATGCGTGGCTCCAGGCATTGGGCGAAAACGAATGGGTGTTAAGCCCCAGCGCGGCGGGATTTTGCGCCACGTCCGCCAGATGCGTTTTTAAAGCGCTCCAGCCGCCAACGTCTTTCAATCCCAGATAGACCACCGGACTGAAGCCTAGAACAATCATGAAGAATTGAAGCACCTCAGTGTAAATGGCCGAAGTGAGGCCGCCTTTGAACACGTAAAGGACGACCACCACTGAAGCGATCCAAAGGCTCCAATTGTAATTCCAATGGAGCAGCAGGTTCATCAATTTGGCCAGGCAGTTCATGGAGATGCCCGACATGAAAAGGGTCATGACCGCCCATGCGAATGCGTTGAGAATGCGCACGCGCTCGTCGAAGCGCAGCTTCAGATATTCCGGGGCGGAGCGCGCCCTGGACCCGTAATAAAAGGGCATCATGAAGACTGCCAGAAAGATCATGGCTGGAATTGCGCCGACCCAATAAAAATGGGCTGTTGCGATGCCGTACTTGGCGCCGCTGGCCGCCATGCCCACCAATTCCAACGCGCCGAGGTTGGCGGAAATAAACGCCAGGCCCGTCACCCATGTGGGTATGGATCGTCCGGACGTGAGGAAATCGGACGAACTCTTCATATATCGCGCCAGCGCCCAACCGATCCCCAGGATGAAAGCTACGTAAGCCAGGAGAATTGTGTAATCAATCCAGTGAAGTTGAATTGGTTGCATAAGGATTTCGAGCCATTTAATCGGCTTGTCGTTTGCCTGTCAACACGCTTTTGACATCCTGGCAATTCCTTCCGCTTTTGTCCTTGTCCCGGGACCTCCAACGTCCCGTTTGCCCCTCGGGCCCTCCAGGGGCCTGCAGCCGTGGTTGGATTCTATAAATTTGCATTTAGGCGGCGATTGTGATTTACTGTCTTTCAGTTGGATTATTAAGTATATGTCATCAATGATCGAAGAGAAAGCGCGCGAGCTTTGCGAAACCATCGTCGCCCAACCGCAATGGACATCCATCCGCAACCGGATTGAAGCATTTCTGGGGGATGACGCCACGCGCGGACAATTTGACGATTTGAACAACAAAGGCCGTTCCCTGCATGAACGGCAGCACAATGGCCAGCCCTTAAACGGCCAGGAAGTCGCCGAATTCGAGAGCCAACGCGATGCGCTGCTCCGAAACCCTGTTGCCCGCGGTTTCCTCGAAGCCCAGGACGAACTGCACGAGATTCAGCATTCGGTCCAAAAATATATCTCCAAGACGCTTCAGCTCGGCCGTGTGCCCACCGCGGCGGATTTCAATGAAGACGAGGGTTCCTGCGGTCACGGCTCTTGCGGCTGTAATCATTGATTTTGATTTTTCGTGGCGGCGTCGCGCGCGGCCGCTCGAACTCATTTGCGGGCCATTTGACGGCAAAGCGCGCGGCCGCGCCTGGCTGGACGTTGAATTGCCTGACAAAGGATAGAAATCCGTCTCATCCTCAGAAATGAACGAAAAATTTAAACAGGCCGTTCAGCGTTTCGATGAAGAAAACGGCCGCGATCCGGTCAGGGAAAATGGCCAGCCGCGTGAACGGCTCTTTGCGCAACGGCTGACTGACTGGGTCCTGCGGCTCAATCCGAGCCCCTCCGAAACTCTGCGCCTGGCTGCTCGCTGCCAGCATCTGTGCCGCCGGGAAATTCCGCGCGCCAATTATCCCATGACCCGTGCCGGTTACCGGAAATGGCGGACCGACCTCAAAAAATTCCATGCCCGGCGCGCCGGCCAAATCCTCCGCGAATCCGGTTACGACGACGGCGCCATCCAGCGCGTCCAGGACCTGATCCTCAAGAAGAATTTCCCCCGCGACCCCGACTGCCGGGTGTTGGAGGACGCGCTGTGCCTGGTCTTCCTCGAATTTCAATTCAGCGACCTCGCCGCGAAGACCGGCGATGACAAAATGATCAATGCTTTGAAAAAGTCCTGGGAAAAGATGACTGAAGCCGCCCGCGGCGAGGCGTTAAAGCTAAAGTACGGCGAACGCGAAAAAACGCTAATCGAAAAAGCCCTGCTTCCGATCCGGCTTAGTTCCAGTTTTTGATTTTTTGTAAATTTAACGGCTCGAATCCCGAATACTTCCGGTGCCAAGTCGGTCCTGACGTGTTCATTTAGCTGCCGATTTTTTGTCTGGCCAATTGAACCATTTTGTCAAACTGCCTTTTGCCGCCGAAAGTTTTGTAACTGTCTGACCCGACTTTTGGGACCAGTTCGAGAAATTTTTTCCACTGGCCACATTTGCAGGCATAAAAAGCATATTGGCCATATCGGCCAGATGCGCCCGGGTTCATCTGAAAGAATCGTTTGAAGGCGGTCTGAAGATCGGGCCAAACCTCCGGTCCTCTCCAATAGTTTTCCTGATCGGCCTGGTTGGTGTACATGTAACTGATAAAATAATGGGCATCCAGCAGGATCAACGGGACATTGCCGCCCCATTGCGTGTTTGTGGCGCATTCGTGTCCAAATTCAAGCATGTCGTCAATGGAGCCATACCACTTCGGCTGCAGATAGAGCAGTTTGGTGGCGCAGGCGTCGTAGTCATCAGGGTTTAACGCCATGGCGCGGTTGAACCACAACTCCATGCGGTCACGGCCTTCGCCTTGTCCCAGTTCGACTTCCAACATGTGATCGGCAATCCGCGAATCATTGGAGTTCATTCGCCAGGCATTGGTCAGGGCATTTTCGGCAATCGCCAAACGCTGGCTGAATAGTTTCGCTCCTTCCGGAGTAACGGTGTTGGCATAACCGGTTCCACGGGCCGCCCACGCCAATTGCACGTAAGCCTCGCCCTTCAAAAGCCAGGTCGTGTAGGCATTGGGCCAATTTTGGAACATTAGACCCTTGATGGCATTATAAGCCTGGGAGTAGGCTGAAAAATCGGGTATGCCTTGACCTTTAATGGAAGCAAGAATCGCATCACAGGCATCGAATGCCTCCGTCGCCGGCATGGATTTATCATGAAGGGCGCTTAGAAGATCGGGGCCGACCAGGGCCATCATTTTGGGGCACATCGGCGGCAATTCGTGGTTGGTATTATAGCCGTAGGCATAGAACAGTTGATCCACCGCACGTTGCGCAGCGTAAAACTTTCTGATCGGAGGGTAGGAGCTTTTTTGCATTTGCAAGGCCACGTCGCACAATTGATCAGCAAATGTCTCCGGACTATTTGTTTGGTCGGGTGAATATTTGACGAACAGGTAACGCACCATGGGGTCGTCGCAACCGGCTTGAACGGCGGCGGCAGCGTTGGTGGAAATGATCCGTGCCCACGGCTCATTGGGGGCCAGTACGTCGGCACGGGCACGGGCAAATTCGGTCAATGCCTCAATGGCGGAGGCGTCCCATGACGAGCTTGTATGGCCCGCTTGTTTATAGGCTCCAGCCAGGGTCTTAAGGTTCCACGCCAGACGGTTCTCAGCCGCTTTTTTACAAGAGACCGCTGTAACCGCAAGAAATAAAGGGATAATCCAGCCGACCCACACTTTTGTCTGCGGTCTCATACAACGCTCTGATAAGGCACCTTGGGATTCTCGTCAATCCTTCCTTTCCGGAGGGGCCTTCGCAAACAGAAAGGCCGGGTACAGCAATTGCGCCATTGCCTTCTTGCATTGCGCCTCAAATTCATTGTATCTTGCGCGGCTTCGTTTGAGTGCCGACGTGGCGGAACTGGCAGACGCGCTAGACTCAAAATCTAGTATCCGCAAGGATGTGTGGGTTCGACCCCCTCCGTCGGCACCAAACAAAAGCGATTTTAAACAGCGGGCAACCTTTTGGGAAACAAATCAGGGACCACGGGCCGACCGAATTTCCTGATTTTGGCAACCATGAAATTCCCGTATTGACTGCGGGATTTTCATGGTCAGATTTCTCAGCTATGATTGACCGCAAAGCACTGTGCACTGATGCGCATCGCGCTGGCGGACTTGAAACTCGACGAATTACGCGTCGTCTATCCCGGCAAGAAACCTACACGCTGGCAAAGAAAGTCGAAGTTGTGCCGCTGACGGAGCTGGCGAACGCCAAATGACCTGACAATCCGCCGCCCGGCAGTCGTCAATCATTCCTGTTCCCGGCGTCAGGTTTTCGCCAATTCAATCCACCACGGCTTGCCCCAAAGTGCGCCGCGCCCGGCGCCGTCGCAATTCGCCGGCCATTGCGCAAAATCTGCGCTGCGTCTCCGTCGCGCGAGCAGCAATTGCGCAGCGTCTTTTCCGATTTCCACGGAAAACGCGGTTTTGAGCCGTTGGTATGTGAATTGCAATGCTTGGAAGAATACCGGCGGCACGCAAGTGAACCGGCCAGCATCAACCATAAACAAAAAGGACAGCAATGAAAATGAAACAGCTATTCGCAATTTGCGGCGCGGCGGCGGCGCTGATTTGCGCGGCGGGCGCCGTCTCGGCCCAGGACAACAACGGCGGCGGCTTTGGAGGCGGTCGCGGAAACTTTGACCCCGCGCAGTTCCAGCAGCGCATGATGGACCGGATTCGTGACAACCTGGGATTTACCAACGACACGGACTGGAATGCCGTGCAGCCCCTGGTGCAAAAAGTCATGGACGCGCAGCGCGACGTTCGTTCCAGCCAGGCGGCGGGCATGAGAATGATGTTCCGCCGGCCGGGCCGCGACGAGCAAAATGGAAGGCGCCCGCGTTTCGGGGGTTTTATGGGCCAGCCCAGCCAGGAATACACGGCGCTGCAAAACGCGGTGGATAACAATGCGCCGCCCGCGCAAGTCAAGGATTTGCTGACGCGATACAATGCCTCGCAAAAGTCCAAAGACGACAAGTTGAAATCCGCGCAGGACAATCTTCGCGCGGTATTGACCGTGAAACAGGAAGCGGAAGCAACGCTGATGGGCCTGCTGAATTAGCCCCGGGAAAAGAGGAAGTTGCAAACCATGAGCGAAAGTGCCATCCAGGAATGTCCGTCGAAGCCGCTGCTGGAGCGTATGACGGCCAACCGCCAACTGTCGGCTGTTGACGCGGAAATATTACTCAAGGAAAACAGGGCCGTTCAAACGGAAGAAGACGTGTTGCGCTGGCTGGCCGGGGAATACGGGCTGGCCTATACAACACTGGACGACGTGGACCCCGACCGCCAGCTTCTCTCCCTTTTTCCGGCGCGGTTATTGTTGAAGGAAGAACTGCTTCCGCTCAAGCGGGACAACGGCACCGTGGAAGTGGCCACCAGCCGCCTGTTTGCAACCCAGGGACTGGACGCGCTCAAGACCATGACCGGCTTGCATCTCAAGCCGGTCATCGCCTGCACGGAAGCCATCCAGCGCGAGATCAAAAAGCGCCTGGGCGTGGGCGCGGACACCATCGGCACCCTCGATGAAGAAAAGGGATTCCAGGTGGTGGATGACGACGCCGAGGACACGAACCTGGACGAGGCCGCCGAGGATGAAGCTTCCATCATCCGTTTCGTCAATCAAGTGCTCAAGGACGCCATCGAGCTGCGCGCCTCCGACATCCACCTGGAACCATTCGAGGACGAGTTCCGCATTCGCTACCGTATTGACGGCGTTTTGCAGGATGTCCCGGTCCCGGCGCAATTGAAGCGCTTTCAGCCGGCCATTGTTTCGCGCGTCAAAATTTTGAGCCATTTGAATATTGCTGAGAAGCGCCTTCCGCAGGATGGGCGCATCAAGATCCGAATCGAAGGGGCCGAAGTGGACATTCGTGTTTCGATCATTCCCATGCTGCACGGCGAGGCCGTGGTCATGCGCCTGCTCCGTCAAAACGCGACCCTTCGCGGCCTGGGCGAACTGGACATGGGTCGTCGCGAACTGGATTGTTTCCATCGGGTCCTGGAATTGCCACACGGCATCATTCTTGTAACGGGGCCGACCGGCAGCGGTAAAACTTCGACCCTTTACACGGCTCTGAATGAGATCAATGATTCCGAGCGAAAAATCGTCACCATTGAAGACCCTGTCGAATATCAGCTCAAAGGCATCAATCAAATCCAGGTCAATGAAAAATCGGGCCTGACCTTCGCGCGCGGGCTGCGGTCCATCCTGCGCCATGACCCGGATGTCATTCTCATTGGAGAAATCCGGGACCAGGAAACCGCGCAAATCGCGGTGCAAGCCTCGCTCACCGGGCACCTCGTTTTTTCCACCCTGCACACCAACGACGCTCCCGGCGCGGTCACCCGGCTGGTGGACATGGGCGTCGAACCTTACCTGGTCGCCTCTTCGCTGGAAGCGGTGCTGGCGCAGCGGCTGGTTCGCGTTCTATGCCGACATTGTCGGCAGCCGGATGATTCCCCCACCGCCGCGACCTTGAAAACGCAACTCGATATTCCCGCCAACGTAACCATTTATAAGTCGGTTGGCTGCCGCGAATGCCGCGGCACGGGATTCTTCGGGCGACACGCCATTTTTGAATGGATGGACACCGACAACGAAATCCGACAACTCATTTTAAAAAGCGCTTCGACCGACCAGATTCGCGACGCCGCCCGGAGACAGGGAATGACAATGCTTGCTGAAGATGGCTGGCGGCTGGTGCGCATGGGGATAACC
>JBOHXA010000093.1:0-9141 GCA_050737335.1 Limisphaerales bacterium
GAATGGTGCTGGCCGCGCCGTTCATCCTCTATTTCATTGCGTCGTTTGTTTTTCCGGCGCTGAAAATGAACGAGCGCAAACATGTGTATCGCTCGTTGTTTTTTGGCGTGGGGTTGTTCGTTGCCGGCGTTTCATTTTGTTATTTCGTTTTGATGCCGGTGGCGCTGGCGGCATCGCAAATGTACTCGAATTGGCTCGGGCTTGGAGCGCTGCAATGGCGCGCGGAAGATTACATCAGCTTCGTGTGCAAATTCATGCTGGGCATGGGTCTGGGATTTGAATTGCCTGTGGTTGTCCTGACGCTCGTCAAGATTGGTGTTTTGAGCTATTCGACCCTGGCAGGCGCGCGGCGGTACATGATTGTGATAAATCTGATTCTTGGCGGGGTGTTGACGACGCCGGAGCCTATCACGCAACTCGTTATGTTTGTCCCGCTGCAATTGCTTTATGAAATTACGGTGTGGATTGCATGGTATTGGGATCGGCAGGAGAAGAAGCGTGAATCATTGAATCGTTGAATTCCTGGTCCAGACGTTGGTTGCGTGGGTCAAGGGACGGGGAATGAGCTGATGTACCCCCGGGCGAAAGAACCTGACCGCCCGTTTCAATCTTTAACATTTCAACGTTTCAAGGCCCCTTTGCAAAATCGGTCAATTCGTTCGAGGCCCTTCTCAATGTTGGCCATGCTGGTTGCATAGCTGAGGCGAATATAATCGTCGGCGCCAAAGGCGATGCCTGGCACAGCGGCGACCTTTTCGGCTTCGAGGAGCTTTGCGCAAAAATCGGAGGACTTGAGGCCGGTGCCTGAAATGTTTGGGAACAAATAGAAGGCGCCTTTGGCGTTCACGCAGGAAACGCCGGGAATGGAGTTTAATTTCGAATGCGCGAAGCGGCGACGTTTGTCAAATTCGGCCAGCCATTGGGCCAGGTGGTCCTGCGGGCCGGTCAGGGCTGCCACGGCGCCTTTTTGTGCAAAGGAACAGGGATTACTGGTGGTGTGCGATTGCACGGCGTCAATGGCTTTGGAGATCGGTTCGGGCGCCGCCAGAAAGCCCAGGCGCCAGCCGGTCATGCTCCATGCCTTGGCAAATCCATGCACGATGATGGTATGGGCCAGATGCTCCGGCGAAAAACTGGCGACGCTTTTGTGCTTCGCCCCCTCGTAAAGCAAGTGCTCATAGATTTCGTCGCTCATGATGAGCACGTTTTTTTCAACGCAGACGTCGCCGAGCGCTTTGATTTCGTCGGGCGAATAGACTGAGCCGGTGGGGTTGCTGGGCGAATTAAGAATGAACAGGCGGGTCTTCGACGTAATGGCTTCGCGCAATTGTTCGGCCGTGACTTTGAACTCGGTTTTGTCCGTCGTCTGTAAAATGACCGGCTTTGCGCCGGCGAGCCTGGCCATTTCCGGATAGCTCAACCAATAGGGCGCGGGAATGATGACCTCATCGCCGGCGCCGCAGGTTGCCAGGATGACGTTATAACACGAATGCTTGCCGCCGCAGGAAACAATGATCTGGGACGGCTTGAAAGACAGGCCGTTTTCGTGTTTGAATTTCCCGGCAATTGCCTCGCGCAGTTCGGGAATGCCGCTGCTTGGGGTATATTTTGTAAATCCGGCCATCAGGGCTTTGGCTGCGGCGTCTTTGATATGCAGCGGAGTGTCAAAATCAGGTTCGCCGGCGCCGAAAACGACGACGTCTTCGCCGGCGGCCTTCATGGCCTTGGCTTTTGCGTCTATCGCCAGCGTAAGCGAGGGCGACAATGAAGCCGCGCCTTGAGAGATTTTATAATTCATCGTAAGCGGCGGGTAATGTAGCGGCCAAATTAAAATTTAAAAAGCAAAAAGGAAAAAGCGCAGGGCATCTAAGGATCCGACGGGCCGGAACTTTATTCTAGCGGGCCAGGATTTTTAACGCTTCCCGAAAATCCATGGGCAGGGGCGCTTCAAAGTCCATTTTCTTTTGAATGCGCGGATGTTGAAATGAAAGCTTCAGGGCGTGCAGCATGACACGCGGGGCGGCGTAATGGGTCGTCTCCGTCAGACGCGCATTTTGGCGCGGACCATAGGTCTTATCGCCCGCCAGCGGATGGCCGAGGTATTGAAAATGAACCCGAATCTGATGGGTACGCCCGGTGAAGATATGAGCTTCCACAAAGGTCGCGCCATTCAGTCTTTCCAGGACTCGCCATTGCGTGTGCGCCGCGCGTCCGGAATGGTCGTCGCGCACAGCCATGCGTTTACGGTGCGAAGGATGGCGGGCAACGGCGGCGCGGATTTCACCGCAATGGCGCGCGATGTCGCCGCAGACAATGGCATTATAAATTTTTTCGACGCGGCGTTCTGAGAATTGCTTCGAGAGGGCCACGTGGGTTTCATCGTTTTTGGCCACGACCAGGCAACCACTGGTTTCCTTGTCGAGACGATGGACGATACCGGGCCGCGCGACGCCGCCGACACCGCTGAGTGAACCCCCACAGTGATGCAGCAGCGCGTTGACCAGAGTATGCTCCTCATGGCCCGGGGAAGGGTGAACAACCAGCCCGGCGGGCTTATTCAAAACCAGCAAGGAGTCGTCTTCAAAGAGAATGTCCATCGCCATTTCTTCGGGCCTGGCTTTGGCGGATTTTGGCTCGGGCCATTGAACATGGACGCGCTCTCCTGCGCGGGGAGAGTGAGTGGCTTTGACCGGCTTGCCATCCACGCGGATGTGGCCTTCTTCGATCAGGCGTTTGAGCGCGGCGCGGGAAGCGGCGGGAAAACGCGCGCGCAAATACTGATCGAGCCGCTGGCCGGGCGCGGATTTCTCGACAACGAAATGCTCGACGCGCACAGGCAGATCGGAATTGCCAGCGATGCGACGGTTGGAACTTTTAAGATCGTTCATGAACGATTGCCGGGGATGCCTGTGAAGCAACGGATGCACGGAATAAAAGACGAAATGCGCCGGTATCTTGCAGGGGGCCAGTGGGGATGTTCATGGGCTGCTAACTCGCGGCTTTGCCCGGGGCTTGCTCATTTTTCCAAGTGATCAGAAAGATAAGGCCGACGCCGGTGCAGATGGCGCTGTCGGCGACGTTAAATGCGGGAAAACCGATTTCCGAATAGAGCGGCCGTTGCAGAATGTAAAAGCGGAGAAAATCCACCACTTCGTGACGCACGAGGCGATCGAAGAGGTTACCGGCAATACCGCCAAAGATGAGGCCAAAGGCGACCTGCCCGATCAAACGGTGCGAGTCAAAATGATGCCGGGTCAGGAACAGGGCCACGCCGGCGAGCAGCGCGACCAAAACGAGAGCGCCGTTGTTGCCGCTGAACAGGCTCCAGGCCGCGCCCGTGTTACCCCAGTGAACGAATTTAAAAAAACCGGGAATGATGACTTTTTCATCGCCGGGCGCGAGTGATCTCGAGACGATCCATTTGGTGAACTGGTCCAGCCCAAAAATGACCAGCGCTAAAATGGCGATGCGCAGGTTCGATTTCTGAAAGATGCTCATTCTAACTTAAAATCTGAATTTTGGAGAGCAAAGTCAATGTCTGAACGACGGGGACTTGAAATGTGGTTTATGTTCGCTTTGATTTCGCCGAAAAACGGCATTAAAGCGGTCCCAAAGACTTTCTTTTTCACTAATCCACGGCACCGAACCTGCTCCAACAGTGGAAGTTGGCTATGTCTAAAAATTATGCCGAATTTGGATGGGTCTTTTGTAGCTTTTTGATCCACAGATCAAAGCTCACTTGGGCGGCAATCGTCATCGGCCTGGTCGTATCAATCCTGTATTTCAGAATATTCTTCAGAAATCTCTCCGATTTTCAGGACGCCTGGTCTGATTTTTGGCGCAGTTTGCTCAGCCGCCAATTTTCCCCCCGGATTTCGTTTTGGGTCATTATCTCGGCCGGCAGCGGTATGCTCGCCTATTACCAATTACCCGAATGGTTCCCGCGCCTCTTCGGGCATGCGAAATAGAAATGGATCAAGTCACAAATACAGTTTGGAGTGGCCCACGGCTACAAATACTCCACACGCAAGGCACGGCATTTTGAACATTTTCATGACTTTGAATTCACTTTATCAAATCTTCCACTTCCAATTCCGGATCTCCGGCATGTCCTCGCCGTGTTTGCAAATGTATTGCTTGTGCTCAACGAGCTTGTCTTTTAGCTGTTGTTTCAGGTAAACGCCCTTGCTGCCCGTCTGCGGCACGCGGTCAATGGTGTCCATCACGAGGTGAAACCGGTCCAGTTCGTTAAGGACTGTCATGTCGAATGGTGTGGTAATGGTGCCCTCTTCCTTGTAGCCGCGAACGTGGATGTTGTGATGATTGGCGCGGCGATACGTCAAGCGATGAATCAACCACGGGTAGGCATGGAAGGCGAAGATGACTGGCTTGTCCTTTGTGAACAGCTCATCAAAATCTAAATCGCTCAATCCGTGGGGATGTTCAGTCTTTGGTTGCAAGCGCATCAGGTCAACGACGTTAATCACCCGGATTTTCACCTCGGGCAGATGCTCGCGCAGGATGGAGACGGCGGCGAGGGTCTCCAGTGCAGGCACGTCGCCGCAGCACGCCATGACCACATCGGGCCCGGCGTTCTGGTCGTTACTGGCCCACTGCCAGATGCCAATGCCTTCGGTGCAATGTTTGACTGCCGCGTCCATCGTCAGCCATTGTGGCGCCGGATGTTTGCCCGCAACGATGACATTGACGTAGTGGCGGCTACGCAAGCAATGGTCCATCACCGAGAGCAGGCAGTTGGCGTCCGGCGGAAGATAAACGCGCACAACCTCAGCTTTTTTGTTCACAACATGGTCAATGAACCCGGGGTCTTGATGCGTAAAACCATTGTGATCCTGCCGCCACACATGCGAAGCCAACAGATAATTTAGCGAGGCAATCCGCCGTCGCCAGGGCAGGCGCGATGTAATTTTCAACCACTTGGCGTGCTGGTTGAACATCGAATCAACGATGTGAATAAAGGCTTCGTAGCAATTAAATAATCCGTGCCGACCCGTAAGCAGATAACCTTCGAGCCAGCCTTCGCATTGATGTTCGCTTAACATTTCCATCACGCGCCCGGCGGGCGCGAGAAATTCGTCGTTCGGCACAGTCGCGGCGTCCCATTGGCGTTTGGTCGCTTCAAAAACAGCTTCCAGGCCATTGGAGAGCGATTCATCCGGGCCGAAGATACGGAAGTTTCGCTGCGATTCATTCAGCTTCGTTACGTCGCGCAGAAATTTGCCAAGCACGTGCGTGTCACCGATGCCACGAACGCCTGGCGTGGTTACTTCCACCGCATAGTCGCGGAAATCCGGCATCTGCAAGTCATGAAGCAGACTACCGCCGTTGGCGTGGGGATTCGCGCTCATCCGTCGTTCGCCTCTGGGCGCAAGCTCGGCCAATTCGGGTTTCAAGCGGCCTTGCTCGTCGAAGAGTTCCTCCGGCCGGTAGCTTTTTAACCATTCTTCCAATAATTTAAGATGTTTAGGGTGCGTGGCCGGATCGGAGAGCGGCACCTGATGTGAATGAAACGTTCCTTCAATTTGTACGCCATCAATCGTCTTCGGACCGGTCCAACCCTTGGGTGAATCAAGTATGATCATCGGCCAGCGTGGACGCGCAAGGTTACCGCCGGCGCGGGCATCCTGCTGGATTTTTTTGATTTGTTCCACCGCGGTATCAAGCGTCGCCGCCATGGCTTCGTGCATGAGAGCGGGTTCATGCCCCTCAACGAAATAAGGCGTCCATCCGTAACCTCGGAACAACTGTTCCAATTCCTCACGCGTGATGCGGGAAAGGACGGTGGGGTTGGAAATCTTGTAGCCGTTGAGATGCAAAATGGGCAGCACCGCGCCGTCGGTAGCCGGATTGAGAAATTTGTTGGAATGCCACGCGGTGGCCAAGGGTCCGGTTTCTGCCTCGCCGTCGCCGACAACGCAGGCAACGATTAGATCGGGATTGTCGAATACCGCCCCAAATGAATGGCTAAGGGAATAACCCAGTTCACCGCCCTCGTGAATCGAACCGGGTGTCGTCTGGCGACACATGACTGGGAATGCCGCCGGGAAAAGAAAATTGAATAAATAATTTCCGCAGGCCGGCCTCATCCTGGCTGATATTCGGATAGATCTCGCTGTAGGCGCCCTCAAGATACGTGTTGCCCACGACCGCCGGGCCGCCGTGTCCCGGTCCGGAGACATAAATCATGTCCAGATCGTATTTCTTGATGACCCGGTTTAGATGCACGTAGATGAAGTTCTGGCCGGGCGTTGTGCCCCAGTGTCCCAGCAGCATGTGCTTCACGTCTGCAAGCGCGAGCGGACGCTTTAGCAATGGGTTGTCGCAAAGAAAAATCTGGCCGACCGACAGATAATTCGCGGCGCGCCAGTAGGCATCCATTTTTTGGAGCAAATCAGGGGTGAGAGTCTTTGTATTCACAGTACATCCTTTTTGTTCAATGCGCCGCGTCAAGAATGCGGCATACCGACCGTGCAATCATCAGTTCTTCATCCGTGCGAATCACACGCACGGTGGTGTGAACGGCATCCCGGGAAATCACCGAAGCGTTTTCCCCGTTTCGCGCTTCGTCCAGCTCAATGCCGAGGAAACCCAATCCATTACAAATTCGCGCTCGAACTTCCGGTGCATTCTCGCCGATTCCTCCGGCAAAAACCAGCGTGTCCAAACCTGCCAGTGCTCCGGCCATTCCGCAAATCCATTTCTTAGCCTGGTAACAGAACAGCTCGATAGCTTCGCGGGCGCGGAAGTCTTCTGGTTCCCGCAAAAGTAACTCACGCATGTCGGAACTGGTTTCTGAAACACCAAGCAATCCGGATTCGTGATTGATCATGTGATGAAATTGTTTCGCCGTGAGATTTTCCGCGCGTGATAGA
Source organism: Limisphaerales bacterium (assembly GCA_050737335.1). Lineage (GTDB taxonomy): Bacteria > Verrucomicrobiota > Verrucomicrobiia > Limisphaerales > UBA11358 > UBA11358. Next base: position 6,894 of record JBOHXA010000093.1, read on the forward strand.
TACCAGCTTAAGCCGGGATCGAGGTCGCCGGAGCGCGCGCTCATGGGTAATCCTGCCGTTGGTGTAAAACTCATGCTCGTATCAATGCTCCTGCCGCCAAGCACGGCAGTGACACTCGCGCCATTGCCCAGATGGGCAAGAATGACACGACCTTGTGCGGCCGGGTTGCCTTCCGAGCGGGCGAGTTCCTGCATCAGAAATTCACAGGACAGCCCATGAAAACCATAACGTTGGACCCCTCTGGCATCATAGCGTCGCGGGATGGGCAGCAAACGCGCCACTCGCGGCATATCATGATGAAATGCCGTATCGAAGCAGGCAATTTGCGGCAAATCGGGAAAACGCCGGTGGAATGCTTCGGTCAGCAGGATTTCTTCCGGCAAATGTTCAGGGTCAAACGGACTCAAGTGATGCAATTCTGTAATCAACTCCGGCGTGATTTGTTGCGGCTCCCAATATTTAGGCCCACCATGGACGACGCGATGTCCAACCGCAGCCAGTTCGCCACGCTGAATTCGTTCCTGAATCCAATCCATCAGCGCATTCACCGCAGCCGTATGATCCGCCGCAACCACGGAACGCGAGAAATTATCTGATTCGACCGGGCCTTTCACCGCGAAGCGACCTTGCGGAAGACCGATTCCTTCAATTCGCCCCGCAAGGATTCGTCGCAATGGATCGCCACTTTCAAAGAGCGCAAACTTGATGCTCGATGAACCGCCGTTGATGGTGAGAACCTGAATGTTCGATTTCATCAGCAATCCACTCAAACTTTCTTGGGATGGCCTTCAAGCAAATCCTTAAATTCCGCTGAAATCTGGCAGCCTTCCACCAGGTTCGCCAGCAACCGGCTCCCGACAGCCGCGGGTGAGAACACCAAATCCGCCCGCGCCAATTTCAACCGCCGCATTGAAAGCGCCGAACTTGCCACCGCCAGCACCCGCACATCCGGATTCAGGTCTTTGGCGCCCAGGGCGATGAAGGCGTTTTCGCCATCATCTTCGCGCGCAGCAATAACCATACGGGCCTGTTGGATGCCAGCTTGCCGCAAAACAGCATCATCCATCGCACCGCCTTCGATGACATGATCTGATGAAACCGCCCCCGCCTTTGATGACACAATTTGAACGAAGGTCACGCCGCGCTGTTTCAATTCCTCCGCGGTGTTGCGGGCGATCGAGCCTTCACCGACAAGAATAATGTGATTTTTTAGTTCCATGGTTTTTTCCTTTGGATTGAAGAGGCGAATTAATTCCCCGGATATTTTGGGGCCGAGGGCTGAAGCAATGGCGCTGGCAAATACCCCAAGACCGGCCACTAGGAGCGAGATGGCAAACCAGCGCGCTTGCGGCGTCGCAGGGACGATGTCGCCGTAGCCGACTGTTGAGAGGGTGACAATGGTATAATAAAAGGCCGTGGTCCAATCTCCTGTTTGAATTGGCGGTTTGAAACCGTTGCGAAGAAGATAAGTTCCAATTGTGCCATAGGCCAGCACGGCCAGGATGCCGCTCACAGAAAACAAAAGACTGGCGAGAATCGTCCGGCGTGTGAAATAACGTTTTGTCCACAACAGCATGCACAGCAGTCCAGCCTGAAGAACAAGGCTCAACCCCCAATTTTTTTGGACGACGTTGACGGCGACCGCGATAATGAGCAACGACACTGACAACGTCCACGCGGAAACCAGCCGCCACAACAATCCCGTGCCAACAACCGCGAGCAGCACCCCCAGGATTACTTGCGCCGTGCCGCCTACGGCAGAGAGCGATTCCCCCAATCCGTTGAGCGCCTGGATTCGTTTCAATGCCGTCAACGGCAACCTCAATCCGTCCAGAATGTTGAGCAGGCCGATGAGTGCGAGGACAATGGCCATTGGCGCCTGCGGCCAGAGCGCTTTGATCCGCCGCTGACTCAGCAAGCCGCTCTTGCGCGCTGAAGAATCCCGCGATGGGCTCGAATCGTTCATGGAAATTTTTCACGACGCAATCCAGTTATTGCGCCATTCCATTTGGTCGAGTGGCGTCGCTTTTCAGTTTCAATTTCCATAGGATCAGAACTCTGCCAGCCAGCGTTGCCACGGTCAAATTTTGTGTGGATGCAACGGCTGTTGAATCAGTTCCAAAAATTTGCGGTGCCGTTTGCCGCTCAATTCCAGGTGATGATAGACATGCAGTTTGGCCCAATCTTCAATGAATATCCACACGAGACAGTACATCCAGACGATGCCGATGTTCGTCCAGGAGACGGG
>JBOHXA010000094.1:0-21227 GCA_050737335.1 Limisphaerales bacterium
GGATTACAGGCAGCATTTGACAATAGATACAACGAAAATTCGGAAGGAGCTGGGATATGAGGAACAAGTCTCATTCGAGAAGGGATTGGTCAAAACTATAGAATGGACACGCGCATTGCGGCTTGAGCCTTCAGAGTTGAAAGAATTTGACTACAGCGCCGAGGATGCCTGTGTGAATTTGGCTGGGCTGGGCAGGATCGGTTGAATCTCAAGCCTTTGATCCGGAGTCCCTGCCGCTCATATGGGCAATGAGGCGGTCGTTTAGTTCCTGGGCGGCGTTGTAGCCGGACAATTTCAGTTTTGTTTGGAAGGCAGCGACTTCGATGAGCCGCGCCAGGTCGCGTCCGGGCCGCACGGGAATGAGCATATGCGGGACATCCACGCCCAGGATTTTGACAAATTCCTGTTCCAGGCCGAGCCGGTCCACGTCGGATACGTCTTCCCAGGGCCGGAGGGAGACGACCAGGTCCAGAACTTTTTCCTTGCGGATGCTTTTGACGCCGAACATGGCCGCCACGTTAATGATGCCGATGCCGCGGATTTCCATGTGGCTGCGCGTTAAATCAGAACTGGTGCCCATGATATCGCGGCCATCCACCAGGGTCGTTCGCGTCACATCGTCCGAGACGAGGCTGTAGCCCCGCTCGATGAGCGCCAGGACGGCTTCGCTTTTGCCGATGCCGCTTTCGCCGCGAATGAGCACGCCGACGCCAAGGATGTCCACCATGCTGCCGATTTCGGTGCCTCGCGGCGCAAACATCATCTCCAGGGCAAGGGTCGCCGCGTTGATGAATTTCATGGTCACCAGCGGCGTTTGGAAGACAGGGACGCCCGCCGCCTTGGCAGCCCTCAGAAATTCCCTGTCCGGCTTGAGGGCGCGGCTGAAGACAACGCACGGAATTTTAAACGCAAACAGGTCGGCCAAATGTCTCTCGCGCTCTTGGTTGGGAAGCGATTGCAGGAAATAAGCTTCCGCGTGGCCGATGGCCTGAATCCGTTTATGGGCGAAGTAACGTGTGAACCCGCTGAGGGCCAGGCCGGGCCGGTTGACGGTAGGCTCACGAATGGGGCGTTTAAGGCCGCCGCCATCGGCCAAAAGCCGCATTTGGAGGGATTCTCCGTGCTCTTTAAAAAATTGTTCAACGGTGACGTGCGCCATATTCAGCAATCACATGTTAAATTCAGGGCCCAGGTAAATTTCCCGCGCCTTGGGATCATTGGCCAAAAATTCCGAACTCCCGGCCACCAGCACCTGGCCTTTATGAATGATGTAACCTCGATCAATTAATTTCAAGGTTTCACGCACGTTATGGTCCGTCACCAGGATACCCAGCCCCCGCTCGCGCAGCCGCCGGACAATTTTTTGCACTTCATACACGGCAATGGGATCAATGCCGCTGAAAGGCTCGTCGAGAAGGAGCAATTTCGGGCTGGTCACGAGGGCGCGGGTGATTTCCAGGCGCCGCTTTTCTCCGCCGCTCAATTGATAGGCCCGGCTCTTTGCCACGGGCGTCAGGTCAAGTTCCTGGAGCAGATACTTCAAGCGCACGGCGCGTTCGTCACGCGAAAGTTTTAAAGTTTCCAGGATAGCCAGAATATTTTGCTCCACCGTAAGCTTTCGAAAAACGGACGGTTCCTGGGTCAGATAGCCGATGCCCAGGCGGGCGCGTTTGTGCATGGCCAGATTGGTTATTTTACGCCCTTGAAATGCGACAACGCCATTGTCCGGCCTCACGACTCCCACCACCATATTGAATGTGGTCGTTTTGCCCGCCCCGTTGGGTCCCAGAAGTCCAACGATTTCCCCCGCCCCTACGTCCACCGAAACTTCGTTTACGACGCGGCGGCCGCGATATTGTTTGACCAGTTTTTCCGTGGCGAGAAGGGGGTGTTCCTCAGTGGCAGTTGCAATAGCGGGTCCTGCGGTAACTTTCTTCAAATCGGGCCTGGGACGGGTTTCGTTCACGACTAAATCCTTGTTATTTCGGAAGCTGCAAAGGTTCGCCGGACTGCGAACTCGTCGGGGCCGGGCTGTTTGTGAGTCCGAAATAGGTCCCTGACGAGCCATCAAATGTCACCTTGCGCGTCATAAGGTCATAGACCACCTTCTTGCTGGTCATACGGTTCGTATAATTCGGCCCTTCGAAAATCCGGGGCGGATCGCCCGTGAGCGTGACGGTTTCATTGGTTAGGCCGTTTTGCACCTGAAAAAGATACAGGGCATTGGTTCCAATCGCCCGAATTTTGTCGCCTTTGGGGTCTAAAAAGTCAATGACCACGTTCGTTTCGGCGACAATGTTGGTGGCCTGGCCGCCATTTCCGGTAAATTCGGCTTTTATCCATTCACAGGTCAGTTTCATCTGACTGTTGCTCACACAAACGTTGTCGCTGTAAGTGACCCAGTGGTTTTCGAAATCCAGCACGGCGGGTCCCACTGATTGAATGTGAACGTAACGTGGTTTGGCGTCGGGCGGGTTTGTGGGGGTTGCCGCGGGAGGATGGTTTGTCGTGACCAGGGCAAGGATGGATTCCACGCCGTTGGTGGCACTGTTCGTCTGCGCGGCGAACGCGACGACGTTTGACGCCAGGGCCGAAATGAGGAAAAAGGCAAATTTCATCGTTTCAGCGCGGGCATTCTATCAATCACCGTTTGCACCTGGTTCGAGATGGTGAATACGGATTCGTTTTGCCGCCATAAAAAACCTTCGCCGTCAATTGTAAAACGTCCATCGCCGGTGCGCACATGCACCGCGCCCGGCGAACTGGCTACGACGTTGACGGGATCGTAAATGCATTCGGGCGCTTGCGCAACCAGTTGCAGTTTGCCGTTGAGGTCGAACATTTCGAGTTTGACTTTTTTGACGAGCAAAAGGCCTCCGGCAATCGGCTCCGCTTCGGCTCCGGAAAAGAGGCGTTTGATTTCCAGCTGATGCGGGGGCCCGTAGTATTCCACGGAATTAAAATCGGTGGCGCTGCCTGCGATGGGCAACGCTTGCGCGAGAAGGCCGGGCGCAGCCAATGAAATCGCGGCCAATAACGGCAGCACAGCCGCCCGCGCGAGCCGGCGGTATTGGCCGCGCAAGAGCGGAGCTGCGCGCGTGGGCAAGCGGCATTGGCGATGCATTATAGGCCGGGGAAAAACTGCTCCCTCACGCCGGTCTGCGGGGCTGTTCGGTTGAACCGCTCCCTTATGGTCGCGGCTCTGCTCTTTTCCGTCGTTCATGTCTTCTGAAAATCATCCCGGTACCCGGCAACGATTAAATCCCATTTGCCCTGCGCTTTCAAAATTAATTCCACGAGTTCGCGCACGGCCCCATGGCCGCCGGCCGCTCGCGTCACATAGTCCGCGGCGGCCTTCGCCTCGTCCACGGCGTCCGCCACGGCGGCTCCGACGCCCGCTTTCTTAAGCGGTCCAAGGTCCACAATGTCGTCGCCCACGAAACAGACGTGCTGCCATTCCAGCTTTTGTCGCGCCAGGATCGCCGCAATGGCCGCCGCTTTGCTCACGTCGTCTTTTTGTTGGACAAGAAAAGTGATTTTTAGTTCGCGCGCCCGCATCGTCGTAGCCGCGGAGGGTCGGCTGGAAACCCATGCGGTCTTGATGCCGGCGCGTCTCAGCAGCACCAGGCCCAAGCCGTCATGTATGTTAAACCGTTTGAATTCGCGTGACCCGCCGATAAAAACCGCGCCGTCCGTCAATACGCCGTCCACGTCGCAAGCGAATAATTTGATGTTTGCGAGGCGCGACAGAAGTTCTGACGATAAATCCTTCATTTCTTTGCCGCCTCAAAGAACGGCATTAGATTCTTCAACAGCGGCGCCATTTCCTTTAAAGGAATCATATTCGGCCCGTCGCTGAGCGCTTTGTGGGGGCGCGGATGCGTCTCAATGAAAAGGCCGTTTGCGCCCGCGGCGAGCGCGGCGCGGGCGAGGACAGGGGCGAATTCGCGCTGTCCGGCGGATCTGTCGCCGCCGCCGCCCGGCAGTTGGACCGAATGCGTCGCGTCAAAAACAATCGGGCAGCCGAAGTGTTTCATGATTGGAATGGAACGCATGTCGGCCACGAGATTGTTGTATCCAAAGCTCGTGCCGCGCTCGGTCAGGAGCAGGCGCCTTGCTCCGGCGCGCCTGGCTTTCTCAGCGACATGTCCCATTTCTGTCGGGGAAAGGAATTGTCCTTTTTTGAGGTTCACAATTTTGCCCGTTGCGACAGCGGCTGCAATCAGGTCTGTCTGGCGGCAAAGAAAGGCGGGAATCTGGAGAATGTCCACCACTTGGGCGGCGGCCCGGGCTTGCACTTCATTATGCACGTCGGTCAGCGCAGGAACTCCAAATTCGGCCCGGACGCGCGCCAGCACCTTCAAACCCTCTTCCAGGCCGGGGCCGCGGAATGATTTGGCCGACGTGCGGTTCGCTTTGTCGAAGCTGGCCTTGAAGACGTAGAAGATACCATTTGCTTTGCAAACGCTCTTCAGTGAAGAGGCAATTTCCAGGCATAGTTTTTCATCTTCAATAACGCACGGTCCCGCGATGAGAAAAAGTTGTCGGGTCGAAGCCAGGTTCTTCCAGATATCGGCATCGTTGAGCACGCGCGAAAGTGTAGCAACGACAAACTAAAAATGAAAAACCAAAATCATTCGCGCCTGTTCCAACCGAATCCGGGGGGTCACCTTAAGTGACCGAATCCGCGGGGACAATTTTGATGGTATTGACGCCGACGCGCTGCGTCGGTTTGCTGCGCTCGCCGGATCCGGCTGATCCCACGGGGGTATCGGCTATTTTTCTCAATACATCCTGGCCCTTAATCAATCGGCCGAAGGCGGTATATTGGCGGTCCAGAAAGGAAGCGTCGCCATCACAAATGAAGAATTGAGAACCGGCGGAGTTTGGATCGGAACTGCGGGCCATGGAAATGATGCCCGACTGGTGAGGCTGAGCGTTGAATTCGGCCTTGATGGTATATCCCGGCCCGCCCGTGCCCCAGGAATCTTCTTTGCCGGGGTCCTTGGTGAGGGGATCGCCGCCCTGAATCATAAATCCTTTGATGATGCGATGAAAACAGGTGCCATCGTAAAAACCTTCTTTGGCAAGTTTAATGAAATTAGCGGCGGTTTTTGGAGCGACGTCCAAAAACTCAATAACCATGTCTCCCTCGCTGGTGCTGATGACGGCGACTTCGTTCACAAGAATCCTTTTGTTTACTTTTTCTCCGTAACAACGGTCACGGTTTTGATATAATCAAGTTTCGGAAAGTCTTTTTTCAGGTACTTGTTGCCTTCCATTTGGATGCGTCCCTGATCCGGCCCTGACCCGGAGGGAGGTCCGTCGCCGTACTCGCTGTTGATTTTGTCCACAACATCCATCCCGTCGGTGACTTTTCCAAATGGCGAGAAGCCCTGGCTGTCCAGGAAAGTATTGTTCCCGAAATTGATGAACAATTGCGTGGTGCGTGTGTTGGGACCAGCGGTGGCGAAAGTAATGGTGCCGCGAGTGTTGCTGCCTTTGATCGGGTCATCGGGGATGTCCGCGTCGTGCCATTTTGCCGAAATCGCCGGGTCACCGTTGATGCCGAATTGGACCATAAAACCGGGGACGACCCGGAAAAATGCGTTATCAGTGAAATAGCCGGATTTGGCGAGATTATAAAAGCGGTCCGCGCCGTTGGGAGCCAGTGACCGGGTGACCTCGATTGTGAATTTGCCTTTGGTCGTATCAAAAACAGCCTTGAAATTTTCCGGCGCTTTTTCCGTCAGTTTCGACGGATCGGCATACGCGGCTGTGCCGGATGTGCCGTCCTGGGCGTTTACCGCCATCGCGCCGACGAACAGGCCGAGCGCGCACAATAGGTGGATCATTTTCATGGGCGAAAAATTTCCCATGCGCGCCGGATAAAGTCACGAATGAATTTTGTCTTTTTTCAACGATTCAGTGATCAGGCTGGTGGATCTACGGCGGCGGGCGCGCCGTAAAATGAAGAGGACAATTGCAACGGCGACGATGAAAAGTGCCGCGCCGGCGGCAATAAGGCCGTCTGCGCTCGTGCCAGAAGTCCCGGGCGGCACAGTCTGGCTGCCGGCCGCCGGTGGAAGTGAGCGGGACGGACCTTGTGGAGGAATGACGGCGGCGTTGGTCGGCTGAATTGGCGCCGCCTGGGGCGGAACGAAATTGGTATCGGAGAGCGGGACAGATGGCGCTGGAGAAGCCGCCGGCGGTATGGGAGCAGAGCGAGCGTTCGGTTGGACGGATGGCGCCGGAGGCGCGGGCGCGGGCGGGAGCTGCTTTTGCGGAGAGGGAATGGGCGCCGGTGGCTGATTGGTTGTTGGGTTATTGGTGCCGATGATGATCAGCGGCGGAGCGGGTGGCGGCGGCGGCGGCGGAGGCAATTCTTTGACCGGCGCCGGTGGCGTCGGGGGCCGGGGCAGAGGTGGAAACGTGGGTAACGTAATGGAATCTGCTGAGCTAACTGTGCATCCAACGTATCGTCCAATACCGTCGCGCCCAATCTGGCTTCGCAGCACAATCACAAACGGGACACGCGCCTTTTCCATTTTGCGCTCATGCAGTTTGAAACTGGTGTTGATAAAGTCCGTCCACGGGACGCCGCCGATTTTCCCGGTGCCATCGCAGAAAATGATGGCAGTCAGCCGGGGCGACGTGCGTACGACTTCGTTGAGCTTGGGTATCAACGCGTCGAAGTCTGTATCTTTTCTGTAGCGTTGCTTTTTGAGAAAGGCGATGAGTTCCGGCGGAAGGGTCGAAACGGTGTGATCGGTCCATTGCCGCAGCGCAAATTCGCCCGTGTACAGATCATGATTAAATGTCCATACGCCCACGCTATTGCCACGCCAGAACTGCCCATCGAAAGTAATGGCGAAGAGTTCCTTGATGCCGTGGTCTTCGGCGGGAAGGCGTTTCTTCATGGCGGACGACGTATCAAAAACCAACAAAAGGCGGTTATCGCCAGGGCCGTAATTCGACTGCGCGAGCAAAGCCGGCACAATGCCCGGGCCGGGCCCCGTCAGAAGCGCCACTGCTAAAGTACAGTTCAGGATTGTTCGGATTTTCATTTTTATCGCGGTCGTCCAAAGCGATTTCGTTCCAAACGATTGCGACTTTTGAGGTCATCGTGCAATTCCGCGAGCGCCTTTTCAATCGAATTGATGAAATTTGCGCAACTGGAAACCATGCCGCCCAGTGCGCCAACCGTTTCGCGTTCGGCGAAATCGTCGGTCACGACAAGCACCTGACCGTACTCCTGGAAGCGATGAGCGGCGCGCTCGATCAGGTCATCGGCAGTTTGGCCGGCGCGAGAAAACAGGACCTCAACCTCGCGGCTGGATTGGTTTTTTTGCGCGGATACAGGCGGGCCCGCGCCATCGAAAAAAATCGTGATGGGTTCGCCCGTGGCGTCGTGATATTGGGTGAGTACGCGAATCAGTTCTTCCCGTGCGCGTTCAGAATAGCGCGGTTGGCCGGTTGCCAACTCGGGCCAGTTGTGCAGCAAGCTATAACCATCCACCAAAATCCGCGCCAAAGGCATGGAAAAACGTATCCTGACCAATGGATTTAGTCCACCAAACAAAATGTCAGCCGATGCCTTTGACTGGCTGCTTTATAAACCCAAGAGTGTCATCGCCAATGCCCGTGCGCATGTTTCCAACCGCCAAAGGGTCCGCGATACCAATACCCATGCGCCCAAACGGCATTGGGCCAGGGCGGATAGGCCCACCGGCCGCCGATCCAGACCCAGCCAATGCCGTTCCATTGCCATGCGCCGCTAATCCAGACGTAGCCCGGGCCAGGGGATCCCACGATGGTTTCATCGGGCTGGGGTGGCGGCTCGTCGGAATTGACAACCACCGTGGGCGCCGGGGGAGGCGGCGAATTTACCGTGGCGATCATGAAGTTGACGACTTTATCACTTACGCCCGCCGAATGCAGGTTTATGATATCCTGGGGGCTCAAATGATAGACCGTGTGCGAGTTTTGAATCTGCGAAATGATGACATCATTGCTGACTTTGGCCCGCGACAGCGCCTCGACGTCGGCGACGGTCAGCGGTTGGTGTTGCTCCACGTGAACATAGGTGACCGGAGCTTCCGAGCGCAATTCTTCGGCTTGTTCCCGATCCATCGAATTGCCGATGATGCTGCCGGTGATGGCGCCAAACATGCCGCCAATGAGCGCGCCTGCCGCCGCGTTACGCCCGCCTAAAACAGCGCCCAATGCCGCTCCGCTACCCGCGCCAACTAACGCGCCGGTGCCGGTATTATTTGGTTCACCGTTGGGATACGTGCAACCGGCTATCATCACGGCGGATGCGGCAACTGTAACTGTCAAAACCTGTATCTTTTTCATAAGCTTTTAAACACTATAAAATGTCCGTGGTTTCAAAAAAAGGCAACGTTTTGTTCATGTCGGGGCGAGCCAACGATTCTCCGGGTCTCCGTTGCGGCTCATTCGGTTGTCCTTTGTCGGCTGTGGCGGCAGGCGTCCTTTCCCGCATTGATTACGCGCGCGGATGCGCCTTGTCATACGCCTTCTTCAACCGTTCCGTCGTTACATGCGTATAAACCTGCGTAGTGCTCAGATGCGCGTGGCCCAGCAGTTCCTGGACACTCCGCAAGTCCGCGCCCGCATCCAGCATATGCGTGGCGTAGCTGTGGCGGAGTTTGTGCGGTGTCAAATTCGGATCAAGGCCGGCGAACACGAGATATTGCTTCAACCGGCGCGATAATTGGACTGGATGCAACGGCGCGCGAGTTTTTGTTTCGCTGAAGAAAACCGGTGACACTCCCGCCGGCCGCGTCTTTAATGTCATCCAATAACGCTCGAGGGCTTCGAGCGCGGGTTTGCCAATGGGCACCAGCCGCTCTTTCTTGCCCTTGCCGCGGACCCGGACGATTTGCTGTGTCCGGTCCACGTCGTCGGCGCGCAAGCCGCACAGTTCGCTGATGCGTAAGCCGCAGGAATAAATCGTCTCCAGGACTGCCGTGTCCCGCAAGGCAACGGCCATGGATACGGGGCGTCCGGCGCGTTTTGCGTCCTGTCTTGACTGCGCCAGCTTGACGGGGGCGGCCAGCAACGCCTCTATTTGTTGAAGCGTCAGAAACCTGGGCAGTCGCTGATCCGGTTTCGGTAGCGACAAGTTCTTGATTGGAGAGGATGCCACCGCGCCTTGCCGAATTAGGAATTTGAAGAATGTGCGCAACGCCGAGAAACGAAGAGACGTGGCGGAGCGGCTGAAGTTATTCCGTCCCAGATGGCGCACAAAGCCGCGAAAATCGTCGCGCTGAAGGTTCTCCCAAACCGGGGGTGTTTGCCGCTCCTGCGCATGCCAGCGGGAAAATTCTTCAATGGCCTGCCGATAATTCCTTTGGGTATAAGGCGAGAGGCCACGGTCCGTTGCCAGATGGACAAGGAATTTTTGCGTCCATTTATCCGATGACGGATTATTTGCCATATTTCAAATAGAATTCGTTTTGGAACAGTTCGCCGGAATCATATTTGCGTTTTAACGAAAAAAACTGCTTGGCCTGCGGATAGGCCTCGGCAAATTCTTCCTTCGTGGCATGCAGACGATACGGTAGATAATAGGTGCCGTCACGCCTTAAAGCGGCCGCGATAAGGTCGCGGGTCAATTTGGACATTTTCGATTCGCCTTCAACAGTGCGCTCCTGGCTGAAAAGCATCACCAAAGAGAGCATATCCTTGTCCGCATATCGCAGATATGTATCGGGGTCCTGATTGATGTCGCGCACGGTGACATTCAGCAGGTCGGCGCGATTGGCGGGAATTATCTTCCGCATTTCTTCGACAAATGGCGCGAACTGATTTGGCGGGACGAAACATTCGACCAGGATGTCCGTGGTGTTCGTGCTGTGGTCGGTAAACCAATCGGAAGGCTCGTAGAGGATATCGTTTCGGTCGAAAATGGCGCCTGATAACGCCGACGAAAAATATTTTTCAGCGTCCCAGCGGAGTTCCTTGCCATATTCGCTGCCGACGCTGCCGCGAAAGATCAACCGTTTCAGTTCCCATTTCTTTTGCGCATCAAGCGGGGTGATCAGTCCCGTTGTTCCCGGAATGCGATGAAAAATATTAAGGATTCCGTCCTGAAGAAAGTTCGGTGACGTCACGCGCAATCGGCCATAGACCATGGCGACATCATTCGCGCCGGCAGTTCTTTGGCGGAGAATTTTTACGTAATCAGCCGCGGATACCTGGATCCGTTGAATTTTGTATCGTTCATTGGGAACGACCCGCAAGTCCGCGTCGAGAATGATCCCAAACAAACCATAGCCCCCGAGTACCAGCGAGAACAACCCGGAATTTTCCGCGCGGCTGCATTTGACGATTTTCCCGCTGGCCAGCATCAGCCGAAACGATTCGACGGTGGAGGCGATTGGCGGTCGGCCGAATTGCCATCCGTGGCAATTCACGCTCAATGAGCCGCCGATCGAAAAATCGTCATTGGATTGCATGACGGCCACGGAGAGTCCGCGAGCGTTGAGAAATTTTATGACGTCGCGCCAGCGCGCCCCGGCCTGCACGCGCAGAATGTCCCGTGTTTCGTCCAGCGTCATTCGATTGAACGGAAGCATGTCAATCACAATGCCGTTCGGATAAATCGTATGGCCGCCCATGCTGTGCTGCGCGCCGGCTATTGAGATTTTCAGATGGTTTGCGCGGGCGTACGCCAATAGCTGAACCAATTGGGTTTCCGCGGCTTTTTCATCGTCCGGAATTTTCCATATTTCCACGACAGCCGTTTCATCCAGGCGGCTGGCATCATCTGTTTTGCCGTTGGGAACGGGAAGGATTTCATTGCGATCGTTCCATGCGGTCCATGCAAGATGCAGGGTTGGCGGCGCCGCCAGGATCAAGAAGAGAACCACCAGAAGAACGACGCAGAATAAAACCGCGCGACAAAATTTCCCGCGGTAATTTGGTTTAAACTTCGACATGTCTGATTGCGCAAAATATGCCAATTCAGCTTTCGAGCGCAAGGTTTCTGCTTTGGAACGGCCTCACAGGTTTCCTCGTGGTATCCGGGCGCTTCGACGTTAAAACTTCTATCCTTTGCCGTGAAGTTCGGTTTCAATAAGAATGATGCAAGGATATTTCGCCCTCATACTGCACGCGCATTTGCCGTTTGTGCGGCATCCCGAACACGAAAAGTTTTTGGAGGAAAGCTGGCTCTTTGAGGCGGTGACGGAAACCTATATCCCGCTGCTGCAAATGCTGGAGGGCTGGCGTCGCGACCGAATGGCCGCGCCCATCACGGTTTCGCTGTCGCCCCCTCTGTGCGCGATGCTGCTGGACCGGCTCCTGTGCGAACGCTACGAGCGGCACCTGGACGGTCTGATCGAACTGGCGGAAAAGGAAATCCGGCGGACGCACTGGGACCGGCCATTTCGTGAGTTGGCGTGGCTTTATCACCATCGCTTCGGCAGTGTTCGCGACACATGGCGCAATTGCGGGGGAAATCTCGTCAATGCCTTTAAACAACTGCAGGATGAAGGGCGAATCGAAATCATCACAACGGCGGCCACACATGCGCTCCTGCCGTTGCTGGCGAACCATCCCCCATCCATCCGCGCGCAAATTTTGACGGCTCGCGATGACTATCGGAACTGTTTTGGACGTGATCCCGGCGGCATTTGGCTGCCGGAATGCGCTTATGTGCCAGGCGTCGAAGCGTTTTTGCAGGAGGCGAACATCCGGTGGTTCATTCTGGATACGCACGGAATTTTACATGCCAATCCGCGTCCGCGATTCGCCACATTTGCGCCGGTCTTTACGCCCAATGGCATCGCCGCGTTCGGACGGGATTTCGATTCTTCCCGCCAGGTTTGGAGCCAGCGCGAAGGGTATCCGGGCGACGCGCGTTATCGGGATTTTTACCGCGATATCGGGTTTGACCTGGACTTTGATTATGTCAAACCGCATCTGCCATCGCCGGAAACGCGCGGTTTTACCGGCATTAAATACTATAGAATTACCGGCTCGGGCGAAAAACAAATATACCGGCGCGACGAGGCAATTCGAGCGGCAGATGAGCACGCCCAACATTTCCTAAACGAACGTATTGGCCAAAGCCAGCGCCTCATGGGGTTGTTGGATCGCCCTCCCCTGGTTGTCGCGCCTTACGACGCCGAATTGTTCGGGCATTGGTGGCATGAAGGCGTGGAATTTCTGAATTTCTTCGCGCGAAAATTGGTTTATGACCAAAAGATGATCGAATTGATTACGCCCGGAGAATATCTGCGACGCCATCCAACCAATCAAATCGCCATCCCCGGCGGCTCGACCTGGGGTGAAGAAGGCTATTTGCGCGCGTGGTTGAATGAAAAAAATGAATGGATCCTGCCGCACTTGCAGATCGCGCAGGAACGGATGAGCAAACTGGCGGGAAGGTTTCATTCAATGCGCCCCGCCCCTGGCAGGAAAGCGTCAAAACCGGGGGATTTGATAATGCGGGCCTTGCGGCAGGTCGCGCGGGAACTGTTGCTGGCGCAATCCAGCGATTGGCCGTTCATTTTGCGCGCCGGTACAAGCCCGGATTATGCGCGTCGCCGCGTCAAAGAGCACCTGTTGCGCTTCATCGCTTTGCATGACCAATTGACTTCGACGAGTGTTGACGCGCAATGGCTGCAACAGATCGAATCCGCGGACAACATTTTTCCTGGCGCGAATTGGACTTATTGGATTTAATTAATCCTCTCGGCAACTTTGATCTTAAACATCCGCTTTTTCATCCAGCGCACCGCCAGCAGATCGTAAAAGGACGCAAACAGCCGGTTCCAGACGCCGTAATGACTCTTGCCGGCGAAACGCGGATTGCTCGATATGGGAATTTCCTTGACGCTAAAGCCCTCTATTTTTAGAAGCGTCGGCATGAACCGGTGCATTCCCTTAAAAAATTTTAAATCGTCAATGCACTCGCGTTTCAACGCACGGTAGCAGCACCCGGCGTCGGAAATATTTTCACCCGATAATTTATTGCGCGCCCAATTGGCAATGCGCGACGAGACGACCTTGACAAAACTGTCCGATTGCGCGCGCGTTGCCACGCGGGAGCCGCAAACGCAATCGCAGCTTTTCAATGCTTCCAAAAATTTTGGCAAATCTTTCGGGTCATTCTGCAAATCAGCGTCCAGTGTAACGATGTACTTGCCGCGGGCGGCTTTCATGGCGACCCATCGCGCGGCGGATCCGCCGCAATTGACGGCCAGCCGCAACGCCCGAATTCGGCTGTCCGCCGCCGCGGATTCCTTTAGGATGTCCCAGGACTTATCGGCGCTGCAATCGTCAGTGACCAGGATTTCATAGGGAAGTTTGAGCGGCTCGATGACGGCGCGAATGGCCTTAAAGAGTTCGCGCAAATTGCCCTCCTCATTGTAACACGGCACGACGAAGCTGATTTCCGGAATGGGTTCGGTCGCCATTAAATCCAGTAGTGTGGCCGCTTTGGGTGACGGCAGCCAGCCAATTTTTCGCTCATTCCGGTACAACGTTTGACAACGGCAATTTCACCTTTGGAACGGCAGCGGAAATTGATCAGTCAATTTAGTGATTGGGACCGTTATGATTATGAAAGAGCAAGGAAACAAATTGCGCCAAATCAGGCCGCCACACACGATAGCTGTGTTGGCCGGGCAGCTCCACCCATGTGAAATGAATGCCTTTGTTTTGAAGCCAATTGCAAAATCGCTGATTGTTGCCCAACAGGCCATCGTTATTGCCGCAGCCAATCCACAACAACCGAACCTGCTTGTTCACTCCGGCGTTGAGATTGGGAAAGGTCCTCGAATAATCGGTAATCGGTCCCGAGCTGAATGCGCCAATCCATGAGAACTGATCCAAATGGTTCAATCCGACCACAAGCGATTCCTTGCCGCCCATCGAAAGGCCGGCAATGGCGCGTGAGCGGCGGCTATTGGACACGCGATATTCCTTTTGCACCATGGGAATCACTTCGGTCAGAAGGGCTTTGCTGAATTTTTCCTCGCTGCTGCGGCGGAGGGCGTCTCCGGCGGGACCTCTGCCGGCCTTAAGCACGGCCATGTCGCCATAACCCAGCGGCATGACGACAATCATGGGCCTGGCCTGGCGGCGAGCGATGAGATTGTCCAGGATGACGTTGGCGCGGCCAGCCTGGGTCCAGGCCGTCGTATCGTCGCTGAACCCGTGCAGCAAATACAACACGGGATAGCGTTTAAATGAACAGGCCTTGTAACCGGGCGGCGTATAGACGACGTAATCACGCTGATCGCCGCAGACGGCGGACTTGTAAAAATGCCGGTGCAATACTCCATGCGGCACGTCAGCGATTTGCCAGGGCAACGACGCCGGGCCGGGAACTTCCACCTGGCTGACGGTGTTGAGCAGGTTGTATTTCAGGAAGGGGTTGCTTGGATCAATCATTCGGACACCGTCCACGTCAAAGGTATATGAATAAATATCCGGTTCGAGCGGCTGCGTGGTAAAGGTCCAGACGCCGTCGGCATCCTTGCTCATGGTGGAATCAGGCACGCCTTCACAATGCAATTGAACTTGTGTCGCCCTGGGCGCGGACAATCGGAAGGTGATCGTGCCGTCTGGATGAACTTCAGGTGAAACAACGGCATCCGCAAGCGCGGGCATGACGGTGAGAAGAACGGCGAAAAGGATGTGCTTCATGCCGGATAGACTACAACCAGTGCCGTCAGTGACGCAACTACCATGGCTGCCCCTTGGCGCTCATGTATAGTAATAACGGATTAAATGAAAGAAAATGGGCGCCGCGAAGCACAATGAATCAATCCGATCCATCACACCGCCGTGGCCCTGGATGAGCGTCCCGTAATCCTTTACACCGCGATCGCGTTTAATCGCGGACATGACCAGGCCGCCGCCAAAGCCCATCAAGGTTATGGCCAGCGACATTTCCCCCGATTGCAGCGGGGTGAATGGGGTGGCCCGCCAAAGACCGGCGCCGATCAAACTGGCGCAGACAACGCCGCCAATGAACCCCTCCCAGGTTTTGTTGGGGCTTACTTTCGGCGCAATTTTATGACGGCCCAAAGTTTTGCCCCAAACGTATTGAAGGACGTCGCTGATTTGCGCGACTAAAACAAAGTAAATGATCAGCTTGCCGTTTTGGCCCTGGTAACCCGGGATGTTTAAGCTCAGCAAGGCTGGAATATGGCTGACGCAGTAAACGCAAACCATCAGGCCCCACTGAATTGTCGCAGTCCGCTCCAGAAAGCGCTCGCAATCGCCGCTAACGGCGCTACGGATCGGAATCAGTAAAAACGCATAGACAGGAATGAAAATCGAAAACAGGCCGTACCATTTTATTGCAATGAGATAGTATTGGATGGGCAGCACGATGAAAAATATCCAGAACAACGACCGATGATCCCCCGGACGCGTGGGAGTCAGCGTAATGAATTCCCTGAGCGCAAGGAACGATGCCAGCGCGAACAGGATGATTGAACCCAGGCCGCCTATGGCCATCGCGATGCAGAAGATGCCGGCCAGGATCCACCATGCGCGCGTTCTGGCATTCAGGTTTTTGACAGTCGCTTTGCCCGCGTTTGATTTCACACGAAGGGATAAAATCCATCCTGTCACTGATGCAAGGACCAGAATCGCCAGCACTCCGCCGGCGAGCCAGAGAGTCTCGTTGTCAAACTTGACAAGCATGATTTTGAAGGGCCTTGACGGCTGCCAGCGCGCGATTGAGAAAGGCAATTTTTTCTTCGCCGTGTTCCAGTCGTATCGCGGGGCCAAAACTCACGCTGCCCAGTAACGGCACCGGCAGAAATTCTCCTTTTGGCAGAATACGGTTCAGGTTTTCGACCAGGACAGGGACAAAATCAAGTTGGGGACAATCGTTGGCCAGGTGAAAAAGCCCTCCTTTGAACGGGCCGATATCTGTTCCCATTTGGCGTGTGCCTTCGGGAAAAATAATCAGAGAATGCCCGTCTCCCAAGGCATTGCGCATGTCTGTCAAAGGATTGTCATGTGCTGTCGGCTTTCTGCGTTCAATCAGAACCGCGTTAAAAATTTCGTTCGCCACGTACCGTCGCAATCCGTTCTTTGTCCAATAATCGCGCGCTGCAACCGGACGGGTCAGTGCGCGGACGTCGGCAGGCAATGCGGCCCAAATGACCAAAGCATCGAGATGGCTTGTGTGATTGGCGAAATAGATGCGCTGGCGATTGTCCGGCGCGCCGCCAACCCATCGTGGATTGGCGCCGGTGATGAACCGGGCAATTGCGGCGAACAGCGATTTCATGGGTTCGTTTCCATGGCGCGCGCAATGCGGGCGCAACGGCGAAAAATGGTGACAAGGCAGCCAATAATGACCAGTCCCAAAGCCACCGGGATTATTTTTTCCAGTGAAGCGAAGCCGGGCGAAGCGGCGGCAATAACACATGCGGCGGTCATCAGACCCATTCGCTGTTGCTTGGCCATGGGCCCGACAAAATGCTGTCCCGCGCCCATGCTCGCGCCCAAAGCCCGCACGTAGGCGGTGATCATGGCGAGCACCGCCGCCGCCCAGCCCAATTCCGTCGCCCATGCAAATCCCGGCGCCGAAAAACCCGCGCCGATAAAGATGAACGCATCGGAAAAGCGGTCCGGCAGTTCGTTGAACAATTCTCCCGCTTTTGTTTTGAACCCGCCTTCAATCGCAACCATGCCATCAAACAAATTGCACAGCAGGCGCAGTTGCATTCCAACGGCTGCAAGAATGAGCAGGGTAGTCCAATGCCAATCATGATCCGCCCGTCCTGCCAGCCAAAGAGCAGTGCCGGCGCCCGCGGCAAAAGCGGTTCCGGCAACCGAAATGACGTTTGGCCGCGCGCCCGCCCGGACCAAGGCCGCTGCAATTGCGTTCGCCCATTTTGTGTCGCGTGACTTGAGTGGGCGGCGTGTGATGCTTTCGGGGTTGTTCATCTGAAACGTATGTACTTTGGCATGGGGTTGGAACCTTTGGAAATTAAAAAATAGCACTCCGCGAAAGGCATGAAACCCGTTCGCGCCAGGGCACCGAATGACCATTTCGAAAACGCGGTACGTCCCAAAATTCGTCGAGTCAGAGGTGAGCAAGCAACGGGCGCCCGATCTATGAAAAATTGCCTGGACAGTTCGTCCACGAACTGGCGCTGTGGAAATGTTCGCAGTCAAAACCCGATGGCCGTTGAGCGACTAAATTTGGAATTTATCGCGAACAACAATTTCCCTTCCGGGAGCAGAAATGATTTTCGCTACCGGCTTCCGTTTCTGGGGTAAAGCGCATTGCCGTCTGAACCTTTTTTCGCACGAAAAATAAAGTAATTGAAAAAGCGTATTTTTCAGATGAACCTATTGGCAATGACAGATTCAGTTCCGAAGCAGGCGGCTATGGTCCAGGCACCGGTCCCCGCGCAATCCCATTTTTCTCTGGCTAGATTTATTATAATCAAATGCGTGGCCATGACGGCGCTGACGCTCGTGTTGGTGTTTCTCCAGGCGTGGGCCGCGCCGCGATTTTATCGGCCCGACCACGCCGCTGGATTCAATATCGGTCTTCTGGAAGGAGCGTTAATGCCGGCGGCATTGCCCGGCCTGCTCATGGGCCATGATTTACCGATTTATGCGCCGGATAATTCCGGCCGTGCCTACAACATCGGCTATATCCTGGGCATCAATGCCTGCGGCACCCTATTTTTTGGCGTCGCATTTTGGCGTCCGCGCGGCTTCATGTTCAAACGGGAAGAGACGGCCAGAGGAATCCAAGTTTGATTCCGTCCGGCCGCCAATACTGGTGGCTCGGATTTAATCAGAGGCCCGTGACAGAGTCTCGGGCGAGTTCAGTACGGCCAATCCGCATAAATCTCCATGACCTTCAACGGTCCGCCGCCCCAATAACGGTTCGGCGGAAATGTGAATTGGCGCAACTGCTTATCGTAAACCAATTTTACCTGGCGTTCCGGAATATTCGGGTCGTAAGCGTCAAATTCCACCGCGGACGCCGATTCAGTAAATCCAAACAAGGCAATTCCATGATTGATGGTGATACGGGGAAACCGAAATAAATGCACAAGCGTCAGCCCGCGCCCGGGCAGCGAGGCTTTCAGCTTTTTAACCATCATCTGGCGGTACGATGGCGGGACCGGAAAAATCATTCGCCAATGGCTTCGTAAAAAATAAGATTCCCACGGCGCGCCGCAATGGGCTTTGAGCAAGGATTCATGAGCGCGGCTGAAGGTACGCAACCCGTCAAATCCAGGAACGATAATCCGTTCCGATTCCGGACATCGCCGGCGCACGTCGCGTCGCGCGATTCGCCGGATCAAGTTGCCGTAATCGTTTGCGCCGGCGGGTGGCATATCCGGCTCGAAACGGGCGTGATAGAAAAATTGCCGGGTGGCGCGGACCATGACGAAACAGCGATGAAAATAGGTGGGCGGCGGCTCAGCCTTGCAAACCGTCATTGCGCCGGTGACGGCGTCAAAGTTGTATGTCCAGACCAGTTCATGGGAATAGGCGAACGTGTCGCGTTCGAACTTGAAAACACGGACGGAACTATCGGTCACCGCGGTCATTTTGAGCCAGTGGGACCAGAACCATTGCCACTGAGTGAAAGTTCCGCGGACAACACTTTGGCGCCTGCCACGAATGCGGAAACCCGGGCCTGGACCATGGAATCCAATTGGCCGGTAATCGCCGCTTCGATGCGCAGCGTTTGGCCGGGGCGCACCGCGCCAAGGATTTTTACGGCGCGCAGGGCGGCGAGCTTGAGGCGCGGCCAGCGCGGATTGGCCGGATCGTCCTGGGCCACCATTCCGGCCACCTGCGCGGCGGCTTCCATCAAGAGCACGCCAGGCACAATGGGTTCGCCGGGCATGTGCCCGCGCAAATAATACTCGTCGCCGCGAACGTGGTATTCGCCGACGCCTTCCTTGCCCGGTATGAGGCTGACCATGCGGTCCACGAACCGGAATTCCGGCCCATGCGGCAGGGATTTCATGGCCAGCTCCAGAATGGAAGCTGAGGCGCTCTGAGATTTGCTCATTGGTTCAACGGTTCCACCACGGTGTAATCCGGCGGGAGGTTCGTTTCAAACAATTTCGCATCCATCGGTTGGTTAAAGACAACATTGGTAAAATCATTCCTTAAAGTCGAGCCATCTGAAAAATTCATCTGCGAATCGGCGATGACGTAATTGTTTGTGTGAAAACCCATCACGACCGAGCCGACAAATTGACGCGCGGAAGGGCTTTTGGGCAGGAGCGTCATTTGCAGGATGGAATTGGTGACTGTGGCCGATAATAACCGGAAATGTTCCTCCAGCGCCGCGCGACTCCGCGGAATGCTTACGTCCAGCAAAGACATTGCGTCCTTGAGCGGACCGGGCGGGATTTTATCCAGCGAATAAATCTCGGCGCGCTTGAAACGCGGATAAAGAATGAGCAGCTCGCCCGGATTTCGAATAACAATGGTTTCGGGCGGATGGCCCAATTCCCAGCGGAACCTGCCGGGTTCGACCCAGACCTTGCCGCTGGATTTGAGAGGCGTGGCAAGCGCCATGAGGGAGCGGGTTTGGATGAAGTCCGCGGACCACGTCTGCATGTTCGCCTGTGCGGCGAACCATTTATTGAATTCGGCTTCGTACTGGTCCGCTCGCGCGGCAACGGGGGCGAGGCACAGGAGCAGCCAGAGGCAAAACCTTAATCCATGCGAGACGACATGAGGAGTCCCGGGCTGAAAGCGCGAGCCGGCGACTGCGCGTGATTGAATCGTCCGCGCTACGGTGTTTGGCCCTCCTTTGGCCAAATAGGCGTAAATTGATACCATTGTTCTATATTATGGCTTATTTCAGGCACAAACGCACGCAGGATTTGCCAGTCAATCCGGAGTTCAGCATCGAGGCGCCGCACATTCACGCCCATCAGCACACCGTGGCGCTGTTGTGGCTTCGTCTCGGGAAGGCGCGGAAGGCCATATTGTTAGATTCCCTTATTTATCATAGCGCGCGGCGGGCGGGCGGAGGGGCGGGTCCGCCCCGGCCCGGTCCGGTAGTCGTATATTTTTGTTTTTTACGTATGTAAGGAAAAGCGTTGGAGATCTGTCGAGTCAGGGCAACCGTACGATTCACGACCTTGTTCAGTCAGAGCGCGCTCACGCGACGCTGCTACTGGGAAGGGGCGGTCAAAGATGCCGAAATATTTAGACAGGATTTACAGGATTTACAGGATGAAGTTTTTTGGCAATGGCTTGGGGTGAGCAGGGTTTTTATCCTGTTTCATCCTTTCAAAAATTCCCGAATTGTTAAGACAGGATTTACAGGATGAGGTTTTTTGGCAACGGCTTGGGGCGAGCGAGGTTTTTATCCTGTCCCATCCTGTTCATCCTGTCAGAAACTCTTCCTCGATCTGGACAGACGTCCGCCTAACCCTGGCCAAAAGAGCGTCCGAACATGTCCGGCTCGAAACGTCCTTGAATGGCCCTTTTTAGAGTGGTAATTTACCATTGTGAAAATTGTCACCGTGGATGACTACAACCGCGTCCGGCTTCCTGACGTCAAGCCGCGCCAGAAATTCTCTTTGTCCATCGACACGGGCAACCGGATTGTCCTGGCTCCCGTCGAAGGAGCGGACGTTCCCCTGGTCAAGGCCCGCAAGATCAATGGCCGCTGGATGGGAGCAGGCATGAAGGTTGACCGCCAAGCCATCCTGAATTCACTCCGCGAGGACAGGGAACGTTGATGAAGACCTATTGGGATTCATCAGCCCTGATCGAAGCGATTGAAGATCCCGCCATCCGTGGAAGGATCAAGCCCGGTGACAACGCCACCAGATCGCACGCCCTTTCCGAACTATTCTCGACGCTGACCAAAGGAGCCAATTACCGCTACTCGCCGGCGGATGCCGCGGCGATGATTGCCGATCTCAAGACTGATATGACTTTTGTCGATTTGACGGCTGATGAAATGCTCGATGCAATCAATCGGGCGAGCAGTTTAGGCGTCCGGGGCGCCCGGATTCACGATCTCATGCATGCATGGGCTGCAAAGAAATGGCAAGCGGACGTTTTGCTGACACTCGACCGGTCGGGGTTTTCCACCCTTAAAGTTCCGGTCAAAATCGAAGAGCCTTAGAGCATCCGCCCGCGTAACGTCCCGCCGCTCTCCCGGTTAACGGCGATAAATTCTCCCCTGGCCAGCGTGGAGGCTTGATCCACGCCGGACC
>JBOHXA010000095.1:0-1095 GCA_050737335.1 Limisphaerales bacterium
CGCTAAAGGAGGCTGTGGGCGCGCTGGCACCGCCCAAAAATGCCGGATTGAACTTCATCCACGCGCCCTGAAGGGTCGTTCCGGTTCCAGCGACGATCAAATTTCCGCCAATTACAACGGAATTGGCCTGTCCCAAATAGACGGCGCAGGGCAAGGAATTACTGTAGGCCTGGTTGCATATCTCAAAATCTTCATCGAGGTTGATTTCGTTGGTTTTGGCAAGGTCGAGGGTGCCATTGGCCCTGATCGGGCCGGCACTGGTGTTGTAAACTGTCCTGGGGCCGGCCACGTAAAGCCAATTTGCGGCGGCATTGCCGTTGTTGGCGCCGCCAAGGCTGGAGTTTTGCACGTAATTATCCAAACCCGACAAATCCAGCGTCACATTGTGGCCGTCGGCATCAACCGACGAGCCTTGAGCGACGTTGAGACTCCCACCGACGGCCAAAGTCGCTCCCGGGCCGGTAATCGTGATGGTTTCAACGGCGCCCGCGGGCGCCGGAGTGGTCGGAGTATTGATATCGGCGCCCACCATCAAGTGCCCCTGCCCGGCTCCGAGGTTCAGGGTAATGCCAGGATTAATGAGAGTGGTATAATTCCCATTGGTTGGGGTGTAATCCAATTCCCAAATGGGCATCGAGACGAAGCCGGAAATCTGGTCCAGGCAGTTGTTGACAGCGAAATTATTGTTTGCATTTGTTCCGACGCCATTAAAGACGACCTGGCTGTAATACGTGCTCTGGGCGCCATTCGGCGACGTCCAATTGGCCGAGTCCGACCAGTTGGTATCCGCGCTGACGCCTGGGATACCAACCCAGTAAGCGTTGCTGGCGCGCGCCGCCGGCATTATCGCCAATACCAGCGCGGCCAGCGCGGCGATTCTGGCCTGGGCTGTTAATGTAAAAGTCGGGAATCTCGTTTTCATGGCTGGATGGATTCTTGAATTGCTGACGGGTCGGTTCAGTGTCATTGACCAAGGCAGGATTGAAATGCAATGGTCATCCCCATTGGCGCGACGAAACCGCTTGCAAAGGGGAGACGCTGCGTTTGGTGGCATGTTCGTTAGAATAACAGAGCGGCTGACAAACGGAATGGACA
>JBOHXA010000096.1:0-5945 GCA_050737335.1 Limisphaerales bacterium
AACTGGCCTGAGACGAAACCATCAGGATATGGACGGTTCGCAAGAGATAAGGTTTGGACTCTTTGACGGATGGCATACGACCAAAAAGCCATAGTTAAGGTATCATGTCAATAATAAAAAACAAAAAATATCAAATATTTTACAACATTGCTGTTGACTTAAAAGTTTCGGCAACGGATAATGTTTAAAAATTTCGGGCTTTAATGCATATTCACAGGTTAACTGATTGAGAGTAAGGGTTTATGCCAGCAGCATCTGCAACTGATATTCCGCGAACCAGCGCCGTCGAATCTCCCGCGCCGGGATTGGCGCTCGGTCCCGTCCGCCAGCGGGCGTTGCGCGAATCGGTCTTCGAAGTCCTGCTACTGGCTATTGTCCGCGGCCAAATGAAACCCGGAGTTTGGTCGAACCACAAAGTATTGGCCGAGCAATTGAATGTCAGCGTCACACCCCTCCGGGAAGCGCTCCAGGAGCTGGCCGCATGCGGCATTATAGAAAACCATTATAATCGCGGAACGATCGTGCGCCCTTTTGGGCCGACGCAACTTTTTGAAATTTTGCGTGCCCAATCCCTGTATTCCAACGTCTCAGGCCAGTTCACTCCATCATCGAAATACCATGAAAACTGAATCGCTGAAATTGTCGTGGGCCATCATTGTCGCCTCAACCGTCCTTGCGGCGGCGCCGTCGTTGCGTGCCCAATCCCTGTATTCCAACGCCGTGATGAATCTGGACCCGGTTGCCTATTGGCCCTTGCAGGAAACGGTGCAGCCGCCCAGGTACGATATGGAAACCAACTATGGCTCGCTGGGAAGCGTTGCCGACGCCTATTACTCCAGCACAAACGTTTGGCACGAGCAACCCGGCGCCATTACCGGCGATAGCGACACGTGTGTGAAGTTCACCAACCCGGAAGGGGCGATTGTGCCCACGACGGATAACCGCGTCTCGTTGTTTCCGGGGCAGCCCTTCACGGTGGAGTTTTGGTTCAACCCGCAGCAAATTCTGTATTTCCGCGGCATATTGTCCCAGAGCGGGCCGAATAACGCGGCGGACCTCAACAGCGCCGGGCCCAACGCCGCCGGCTGGGAAATCAGCGAGAATTTTGCGCCCTACAGAGGAACGGCCTCGGGAAACAATCCCAATGCATGGACTTTTCACGTCTTCAACCACGCGGCCTTTACTAGCGGCGCCGAAGCGGAAGTTGCCAACACCAATTGCTGGCTTAGCGGTGGAGAGTTTGACTATACGAATCACACGTGGATTTACATGGCCTGTGTGTTTGACGGCACCAATGCATGGATTTACGAATACAGCACCAACCTGATCGCCGCTGATTCCGGCACCAACGATACGATACTGCAATTTCCGATTACGACCGCCGGGCTGCCTCCCGCCGGAGGCCCTCCTTCCAGTTTCACCAATGCCTCGTTTGTGCCGGACACGTGGGACCCGATTGAATTTGGCAATGAACGCGCCTACACGGCCAATCAGTTTGCCGGGGGGCTGGATGAAGTGGCCATTTACACCAACGCATTGACCTTCGAACAAATCTCCAACCATTTCAATGCCGGGACCAACGGGCTTGGAAATTATTTTGCCACTATCATGGCCGACAACCCATATATGTATTGGCGAATGGATGCGCCGGTGTGGACCAGTCCGCCTGCGACAACCTATCCGTCGGCCATGAACTATGGAAGCGATGCCTCGGACATGACCAATTTTGTGACCAGCGAAAGCGGGGCTGATAGCGCGGTGTACCAGCCGGGAACAGTGCCGGGAATGCCGGGGCCTTCTTATGGCGGCTTCGGCCCGGATTCCAGGGCGTGTGCGTTCAATGGTTATGCCGGGGCGGTGGACGCCGGTTATAACTCGTTATTGAATCCGACGGGCGCGAACAACAACTTTTCGTTGGTTGCCTGGTTCAAGGGAAATCCCATGGACGCGCTAGGCCGATATAATTGCCTGGCTTCTCACAGCAATAGTTCGTGGAAGGCCCAATTCCAGAATGGGAAAGTCTTCGCCTATAAGGGAGTTGGGGCGCAGGCAAACATTGCGCCCAACGTGGTCAACGTAAACGATGGCAAATGGCACATGTACGTTTTGGAATCCACCAGTGGCAACACGGGCACCAATGTGGAGCTATACCTTGACAGCGGCGCGTATTCCGCCGAGGTGGCGAATGCCTCGTCCATTCCCGGCGCCGGCACGGTGGACGCCTGGATTGGCGGCGCTCCTGATTATGCGCAACCGACAAATGAAGCGAGCTACAATACCGCCCAGCAATACTTCGCGGGCGAGATCTGCCAGGTCGCCTATTTTACCAACGCGCTGACACCCAACCAAATTAACGCCTTGTATAGCGCGGCCCGGCCGGAACCGCTCATCAGCAGGCAACCGGTATCGGGATTGGCCGGGGTTGGAGGGGCTTACACCAACAGCGTGGGCGCCAGCGGCCAGCAGCTTGCCTATCAGTGGTATGAAAACAATGCGCCTCTGGCCGATCAGACCAACGCCGATCTGGTCCTGGACCCGGTGGAACCCGACAGCGCCAGCACCAATTTTTTTGTGGTGGTAACCAACGACTACGGCTCCGTCACCAGCGTGGTGGTTGCATTGACCGTGGTTACGAATTTGACTTTTGTGACCCAATATCCAATGACGTATACCACTCCCATGACGTTGTACGGCGGACAAGTGATCAACGGAACAAACTATTTGGGTTCAACGCCAACCTTCTCAGTTGCCGCGGTCGGCGCCGTGCCAATATCCTATCAATGGGAGACCAATGGCGTCGCGATGGGAGGCGCAACCAACGCCAGCCTTACCATTACAAATTGTCAGATAACCGGCCCGACGACCTTTGCGTGCGTGCTGGGCAACAGCTATGGATCGGCCACCAGCGAGGTCTGGTCAATCAATTATCTTCCCGCGCCGACGGCGCCCTTTCCGCAAGCGGTCCTGGCCGCCCATCCAATGGGTTATTGGCGCCTGAACGAGCCGGATGACCAGAATTATGACGGCAATCCAGGCGCGGTTTGCAATGATTATAAGAGCGGGAATAACGGTCTTTATACGAATATGTATTTGGACAACGTCACTTTCGGCACCGGCTACAGCCCGGCGACGGATCCCAGCGAGGGAGCGGCGGAATTTGGCGTTTACCCAACCGCCAGCGCGGTCAATTGCGACGCCTATGACATCAACAATGTTGATCTGAGCGTGCCGCTGGGTGGCAATGGTGAATTCACGGTGGCTGTTTGGGCGAACGGCGACAGTCTTGCCCAGCCCGGCAATGCCGGCTTGGTCACCAAGGGCTTTTTCAATGGCGAAGAATTCACCCTGGATGAGGGCAGCTCGATCAGCCCTGACTCGTTGCGGTTTTACGTGCGCGACGCCCTGGCCAACGGCTATGACGCCAGCAGTCCAGTTAATTTAGGCAACAATTCGAGCTGGCATTTCGTCGTGGGCGTGTGCGATGAGGCCGCCGGCAAAACCGCGCTGTATGTGGATGGCGTTCAAGTGGGCGGCGCCACGATTCCATCGGGCGCGGGCATCGTCAATTCCGCGGCCGTTCCACTCATGATTGGCGCGCGGTCGGGCAGCGCCAGTAATCCTGGCGGCAACCAGTTCCGGGGCCTGCTCAATGACGTGGCCATTTACAACTACGCCATGAGCGCCAGCCAGGTTGCGAGCCAATACTCGGCGGTGTCCGGCCCAATTGCGCCATATTTGATCGCGCCGGTCCCATCCACGAACGCGAGCGCCGCGGCGGGCGCCAGCCTGACGATTCCCGCGGCGGCTTTTGGCACTCCGCCGATGGGTTACGTCTGGACCAATGTCACCACCGGCGGGACCGTGGCCGTGGGCGTGACCAATGGCTATACGCTCAACGCGGCGTTGCTTTACAATAATGTTCCGGCGGCCTGGAACACCAATCAATTGGAACTCATAGTGACCAACGCGTTTGGATCCACCAATGTCTTTGTAACGCTCTCGATTACCAATGCGGTGAGCCGCACCCCGGCGAACATTGCGTTTTCTGTCACCGGAGGCAATCAACTGACGCTTTCGTGGCCGTCGGACCACACCGGTTGGACCTTGCAGGCCCAGACCAACAATCTGTCGGTGGGCCTGAGCACCAATTGGGCGGACGTGGCCAATTCCAGCACGACCAACAAGGTCATTATTCCCGTCAGCCTGTCCAATGGCACGGTGTTTTATCGGCTCCTTTATCGGCAGTAAGGACAGCGGGAGCAATCTGAATAACATGAACAGCAACCTGTTGCCGACGCAAAATCGGATGGTCCGGACTGGCGGGAAAGGCGGGTTCGACTCCGTTGTGAACAAGGATCGTGGCGCCTTCACGCTGGTCGAACTATTGGTTGTCATCGCCATTATCGCGATATTGGCGGCTATTCTGTTGCCGGTGCTAAATCAGGCTGAAGAGAGGGCCAGGCGCGTGCAATGCTTGAATAACCTCAAGCAGCTTGGTCTGGCCTGGGTCATGTATCCAAATGACAATGAGGACAAAATCATGTCGAATCCGGCCGCGGCAGGCCTGGGCTACTCGACCGGCGCAAATTTAAATCTTCAGAACTGGGTAAATGGCTATCTGAGTTTTCAGGACTCGAATCCAGACAACACGAATCTTCAATACTTAGTCCAGGCATTGACGGGCCCTTACTGTCAATACCAGGTGAAGGTATTTAAGTGTCCAGATGACACATACAAATGCACGGAGGGCGGAGTGCCTTACGACCGCGTCCGCAGTTACTCAATAAACTATTGCATGGAGGGAGATGGCGAGGACGCACTGAAGATACAACAAAACATACCCATTGACGAAGTCTATTGGGACCGCGGCCATCCGCGGTATGGCTATCATAAGCTCACGGATATTGGGACCCGCATGCCTGGTCCGGGGCCGTCCGATGCATGGGTTTTTTGCGGCGAACATCCCAACACGATCAATAATGGTTGCATCGCATGGGGCGGCGAGACGCCGGGAACGGGCACCGGGGCTTGGGGCGACATGCCCGCGAGTTTGCACAGCCACGGGGATGACTTTAGCTTTGCCGATGGCCACGTGGAATATCATAAATGGTATAGCGGGTATAGGGCGGGACCCAATATCGGCCTTTGCGAGCCGGTCTATGCTCCTGACACCTCGGGTTTTCAGTCGAGTCCGGCTTTAGGTAATCCAGTGGACATGAGGTGGATAACGGATCATGGCTCACACCCGTATCCTTGAGCCATACAGCCGATGGCGAAAAGCGCCGGACGCCTGGGTCATGCACTGATAATTTTCCCGGGCAAAATGGACAGGATTTTTTCGATTTAACAATGAAGACCAAACTTGTAATCGGCTCGCAAGCGCGGGCGCTTTTGCCGTTGCGTTTCCGCGGCGGACGGCGGCTCATTCTAACCCAAGTCCTGGCGCTGGCTGCCTTTGCGGCAGTTGCGCACTGCCAGTCATGGATGGGCGCCGACATGGCCCGGTTGACTCCCGGCAGTACCAAAGCCATCAACGCGCTTTGGGGCGAAAACCCGCGGGCTGTGCAATTTGTCAGCACCAACCGGGTCGTTGTTGCGCAAATCACCGGGCCGGGGGAAATCACCATGATGCATTTCGCCTATCCGCAGCATCACCAGTCCGACATCCAATCCATCAATCGCGACCTGCGCCTTTGCATCTATTGGGACGGCGAAAAGAGTCCGAGCGTGGACTGTCCTCTGGTGGACTTTTTTTGCGATCCAAATGGCGAACTCGAGGTTGTCAACACGGCGTTGGTGAACGTTCGCCGGGGATTCAATTCCTATTTCCTGATGCCCTTTCGCAAATCAGCCACTGTGGAACTGGTTTATGACGGACCGCTTCCGGCGGGTAGAACATTGCAGCAGGCCATGCCGTGCTATTCGTATGTTTGTTATCGGAGTTT
>JBOHXA010000097.1:0-2270 GCA_050737335.1 Limisphaerales bacterium
TGACCGTCCAGGCCATTCCAAACAGGCCGGCGACAAATTGTCCGACCCGATCCGAACGATCTTCAATGATGCGCAGGACCAGCCCGACCGTGGCTGAAACCAGCGCCCAACCGGCGATGACCGGCAATCGCGAAGCGGCGGCGCGCAGGCCATCGGCAACGGTCGGCTCGCCCCCTCCCATTCGCGTTGCGGCGCACGCCACGATCGCCGCGTTAAAAAACACGACAATAAGGTAATTGGCCACAAAAAACGCAAAGAGCGTGCCATAATAGAGGACCTGCCGCGCTGTTTCGGCGCTTTGAGCCGGCGGATGCCACGCGCCGGTGGCGTACAGGGGGGCCGCAAAGGACGCCAGCAATAACAAACAACAGACGCCGGAAATAAGAGGCAGCACGATCAGGCTCTTTTCCAGCTTCAGCACCTGCCAACAATCCAACATTAACGACCAGGTGCGCGCGATTTTACCCATAAACATTTCCTTTCTTATTCATTAGGTTCAGTGCTCAGACTTGGCCAATATCACATCGGCTCAAACATCTAAACCGACGGCTTGAACCCTGGCAATGGAAAAAGTTCATCGCCATTGGGTCCTTGCATTCGGCCCGGTAGCCCGTTAAAAAACTCTGGATATTGCTGTTTGGCCCTGGCTAAGCTCCAACATTGGCCAGTTCCTCGCCATTTTCCACGTTTACGATCTTGAATTGTTCCGCGTGCATGGCCGGGTCCTTGCGAAAGGACAGCTTCCCGAAATAACGCTTTTCCATCTCAATCAGATGTTTCTCATCCTCCGTCCGCAAACGGTCCAGCACGCTGGGATGCACGACGATCAGGAGTTGAAAATCCGATTCATCGCGGGCGCGCTTTTTAAGGATTTCCTGGAGCTTGCGCTGAATTTCCACGCTCATCGTCAGGGCGCTTTTGACTTTGCCGCGTCCCTTGCAATACGGGCAATCGTCATAAACCGCGCTGCGCACGCTTTCACTGTGGCGTTGCCGCGTCATTTCCATGAGTCCAAGCTGCGAGATCGGCAGGATGTGGGTCTTGGCCTTGTCACGGCGCAGGCCCTCGCGCATCCGCTGCATCACTTGCTGCCGGTCGCGGGGATGTTTCATGTCTATGAAATCCAGCACGATAAGCCCGCCCATGTTTCGCAGCCGCAATTGTCGGCAGATTTCGTCGGCCGCTTCCAGGTTCACCTTCAAAATCGCCGCTTCCTGGTCACGCCCGCTCTTGTGCCGTCCGGTATTGACGTCAATGGCCACTAAAGCTTCGGTTTCATCAATGACAATGTAGCTGCCGCTCTTGAGATGCACCTGCCGGGAGAATGTGCTTTCCAATTGTTTGGTGATGCTGAACCGGTCAAAAATCGGCTGGGCTTCCATGTAAAGCTTGATCTTGCCCGCCGAACGCTTCGAAATCTTGGAAATCATGTCGCGCATCCGGTCGAAGGCCCGGGGATGGTCCACCACGATCCGCTCGACGTCTTCGGTCAGAAAATCCCGGACCGTGCGCTCGATCAGGTCCGGCTCCTGAAAGACGCAGGTGGCGGGGGCCTGTTTTTTGATCCGGTCCTGGATGGCCTGCCATTCTTCCAGCAGCAAAGCCAGGTCGCGGACAAAATAACGTCTCTGCTGCCCTTCGCCGGCGGTGCGCATGATCACGCCCATGCCTTCGGGAATGGCCAGCTCGCGGAGGATTTTTTTGAGGCGCTTGCGTTCCTCGGGATGTTCAATTTTGCGGGAGACGCCCGATTGGTCCGAGTTGGGAAGCAAGGCGAGGTAGCGCCCCGGCAAAACCAAATTGCTCCGAATGCGCGGGCCCTTCGTGCCAATGGGGCCTTTGGTCACTTGAACGATGATTTCGCTGCCCGGCGGGTAGAGCCGTGGAATGTCGTTTTGCGTGACCTTGGGTTTTTCCCGGCGACGGCCTTCGCGCTCGACAATCTCCATGTCGCTGTCCAGGGCGCTGGGAACAATGTCCCAATAATGCAAAAACGCGTTCTTCTCAAAGCCGATGTCCACGAATGCCGCTTTTAAGTTGTTTTCCAGGTTTCGAACGCGGCCTTTGAAAACACTGCCCACCAGTCGTTCCTCGGTGGTCCGTTCGATGTTAAATTCCTCGAGCTTCCCGTCCTCGAGCACCGCGACGCGCGTTTCGAGCGTCTCGGCGTTGATGATCACTTCTTTATGTATTTTTTTTACAGGTTTGATGAATCGCTGGACCTTCTTGACGATGGTCGTGGCGATGCTTTTCATCGCATCCAGGACACC